>JALGTY010000422.1 GCA_029821145.1 Candidatus Zipacnadia bacterium | reverse complement strand
ATCGCCGACCATCTTCGCCAGCGAGGTGC
Organism: Candidatus Zipacnadia bacterium; assembly: GCA_029821145.1. GTDB lineage: Bacteria > Armatimonadota > Zipacnadia > Zipacnadales > UBA11051 > UBA11051. Next base: position 2,849 of record JALGTY010000422.1, on the reverse strand, counting down.
TGGCATTTCCTGCGCCTATGTTGCCGACCTCACCGAGCGCATCGAGTTGAATCTCCGTCAATATAACCCTGGACATCTCCAAAAGCCTCCTGCTCATTCCGCTGGCTTCATCTCAACCGCTTGTGTGGAGCGCGCTGTCAAACGACCCTCATTTCCCGGGCCATCTGCTGCTCGCCTACGGTGCGTATCAAGATGCCGACGTCCACTATCAGGGCCAGGCGACCATCACCAAGTACCGCGGCTCCGTTGACGACTCTCACGTCTTGTAAGACCTCTCCAAGCGGCTGGATGACCAGTTCCTCGTCACCCATCAGCTCGTCAATCGTCAGGCCGATTATCTCCCGGCCGTCACCAATCATTACTACAATAGTCTTATCGGCTTCTTGCGGCTCAAACTTTTGAAACTCGCTGACTTCTGCCAGAGAAACCAGCGGCACAGCGTCCTCATCAACGACAACTACGGGAACGCCGTTTATGTACTGGATTTCGGAACCGTCAACCTGCAGTATGCGCACCACAGAGGCCAGTGGCAGCGCGAATATGACGTCAGCGGCGACTACCAGAAGGCCGCGAATGATAGCCAGTGTCAACGGCAGCCGCAGAGAGATGGTAGTGCCTTGGCCGGCGCCGCTCTCGATCTCCACTTGACCGCCTAGCTTGTCAATGTTGCTCTTGACCACATCCATGCCCACGCCGCGCCCTGATACGTCGCTGACCTCTGCGGCGGTGCTGAAGCCTGAAGCGAATATGGTTTCGAGCATCTGGCGGTCTGGCGTGCTCGCGGCCTGCTGTTGGGTCATCAGACCACTTTCAACGGCCTTCTTACGCACGCTCTCGGGGTCTATGCCGGCCCCGTCGTCGGCGACCTGTATCACAACCATGCTCTGCTCGTGATGCGCACTGAGGCGTACGGTGCCCTTTTCCGGTTTGCCTGCCGCTCTCCGCGCCTCGGGCGTTTCAATGCCGTGGCTGACAGCGTTACGCAGCAGATGCGTGAGCGGGTCAACGATGTCCTCGATAAGTGAGCGGTCCAGCTCTGTTTCGCCACCTTCTACGACCAGATCTACCAGCTTGCCCTCACGGCGCGCCACGTCGCGCACCAGCCGCGGGAACCTGCCGAAGACCTGATTGACCGGCACCATCCTCGTCTGCATCACCCGCTCCTGCAGTTCGCTGACTATCGTTCCTAGCCCGGCCGTGACCTGGTCGAAGTTCTGCGATAGTTCGCCCAAAGTACCGTCCCGATCTTCCTTGAGGTACTGGCTGAGGTTGGTGAGGCGGGTGCGGCTGATCACCAGTTCGCCGACCAGGTTCATCAAGGCGTCAATGTTTTCGACGTTGACCCGCACCGTGGCTTGTGTCTCAGCAACTTTGGGTTGTTCGGCACTAGCTTTGCGGTCGTCCCGGGCGACATCCAGATCCGTAGGCCTGGCCTCGGCGGTGCTCGCAACTGCCTCCGGTCCGCCGAATTCATCTGTAGGGAGCGAGACTTGCGCAACGTCAGGCATGGCGCCCACAATTGGCAATAGTTGCTCGGCGGAAAGCTCACAGCTTAAAGACACATCAATGCCTTCAAACTCGATTTCGCCGGCCTTAAGCTGATCCATAGAAGGCCTGGCGTAAAGCAGCTCGCCATAGGCCTCCAACTGCTGAAGAATAAGCCACGCTCGCGCCGCCGGCATCGCACAATCCGGGTCTAGAACGATGCGTAGTTGTGCGCCTTCTGCCGGCAAGTCCGCTGGGGCCTCGCCTTCGCGGGCCTCAGCTTGGGGCTTGGAGGCTTGGTGCTGTGGCTGCTGGGCTGGCCCCTGGCCTATGCCCTGTAGCTCGGCAAGCAGCTCGCCGGCGTCGGGCGCCGCTTGGCCGGCGATCGCGCTGTTCAGGTGCGTCTTGAGCGCGTCAACGCCGGCCAGTAGCAGGTCTATCAGTTCCGCCTCAGTGGTCAGTTCGTCATTGCGGATACGGTCGAACACATTTTCCAGCGCGTGGCTGATATGCGACATTTCGTCAAAGCCCTGGCTGGCGGCCGAAGCCTTGAGGCTGTGGGCCGCGCGGAATATCTGCTCGATCAGATCCGGCGCATGCTGCTGCTGTTCCAGGCCGATAAGCGCCCGGTCGAGGGCTTCGATCTGTTCCTTGGCCTCCTGCACGAACAGGTCAAAGAACTCGCTGGCATCGAATTCGGCTGACATTCCTAGCCTCCGCCAATAACTGTTGATAATTTCTTTTCACGGCTCAGTGCAGGGGCAACCGATAAACGATACGATGGCGGCCCCCAGCTTCCGGCTATACTGACGGCACGGGAGTCGTATTGGACACCGGAGCCTCTGTCTCGTTAGCCTTGCAATTAGACTCCATTCCTGGGTGGGAGAAACAGTTGGCACGTCTGTCTGTTGGGATCGGCGAGATAAAGGTAAGCCGCCAGCCGGGCGATATTATTACGGCCCTGGGCTTGGGATCTTGCGTCGCGATCGTGCTGTCCGATAACGCTATCGGGGCAGTAGCTGTAGCTCACTGTATGTTGCCTTTGCAGACCGATGGTGGCGCGAAAGATCCGGAAAAGCCCGGACGCTATGTGGATGGGGCATTGCCTCAATTGATCTCTGATCTGGAGGCCCTCGGTTCAAGGTGCGAACGCTTGGTCAGTGCTCTGGTCGGCGGTGCTGCTATGTTTGAGTTCACCGGGCCCACCACACTCGATATCGGGAGCCGAAATGTTGATACGGCTCGCGCAGTGCTAAGAGAGTACGGTATTCCTCTTGTGGCCAGCGATGTCGGTGGCGGCCAGGGGCGCACGGTGACCGTTGAGGTAGCTGATGCTACTGTGCACGTGCGAACCATGGGAGCCG
>JALGTY010000045.1 GCA_029821145.1 Candidatus Zipacnadia bacterium | reverse complement strand
GCAGCGGCTCACAGGCGGCCAGGTGATTGCCGAGCCTGTCAGCGAAGTCAGGGTCGCCCGTGTACTCAACCATCTTCTGATGGGCGACCTGGGTAAAGCCCAGATCCCACGGGCAGATGTCCGGCTGCTCGTGCCGCAGGATCCTTTTCACGCGTTCTTTGGCAGTCATTTCCTGCTCCTGTCTTCGGGATTGTGACGCACCCGTGGGCTGCGCCTCGGCCCGCAGTATTCTAACCTATTGTCCACGGAGATGCCAGGCCCCAGTGGCGGCGGTCAGGAGGAGAAAGCGGAAGTGTGGCGAAATGGCTCAAGAGATTCTCTGCGAGGTTGCGACAAGAAGCTTCTGTCCCCGTTTGTTTTCGATCAAAGAAGGCGAATGAAGATGACTGCGAAGGAAATAGGCGACTATGTTGAGAGTCTGGTCCCGGGCCGCGAGCTCGGTGGGGAAGAGGGCTTCCTATGGGGCGATCCTCGCAGCGAGGTCACTGGTGTTGTGGTTGCGTGGATGGGCACGGTGCAGGCCATCGAGGCCGCGGCCGCTCAGGGCTGCAATTTCATGCTGGTCCACGAGCAGCTTACGTACCCCTACCCATCCCGCGGCCCCCTGTTGGAACAGTGTCTGCACTGGCGCAGCAACCAGGCGCGTCTGAGCAGGCTTGCCAGGCATGGCATTACCGTCTATCGCGCCCACGGATTGCTCGATACCTACTGCATTCTCGACGATTTCGGTAAGAAGCTGGGCCTTCCGGAACCGTCGGTGAGTGAGGCCTATTTCCGCATCTACGACATTGAGCCGACCACCGTCGGCGAGCTGGCTGACACGTGCAAGACCGCTACCGGGATGGAAGCGGTGCGCGCGGTCGGCGATGTAAACCGTGTCGTCAGCCGCGTTGGCCTGCCTTGGGGCGGTCTCGGCCTGTCGCTCAACGTCGGCTTCATTGAGGGGCTTTTGCGCTACGAGCCGGATGTGCTCATCGGCGGCGAAAGCGACGAGTACGCAATGTTCTTGGTCCAGGACTGCGACGTGCCGTTTATCGAGATGGGCCATACGACCAGTGAGAACATTGGCCTGGAGCGGGTAGCAAACGAAATGGACGCCGCCTTCACCGACATCAAGGTAATCTATCATCCCGTGACCTGTCCGTGGCAGATGCGCTAGCTCAGATAAGCATGAACACGTAGCACCAATATGCACGCATGGGGTACCCACTCCTGCGGAGTGGGTCCGGTTTCCCGTAGGCCCTGAGCCAAGTCGAAGGGCAGCCCGACAACCACATGAGAATGGATTGCTCTTAGAGTGCTATTGTGAGGCATAAAGGCATGACGATGAGATCAGTTCTACTCGGAGCATTGATTACGTGGGTGATGTTCGCAGCAACTGCTACGCTGTATGCTTTTCCCACTGACGGCATCGTGGCCCCGGTACCTGAGACGCTGGCGGAAAAGACTTATGAATTGCAGATCGAGCATCACGGCATCCAGGTAATGCAGGGACGGACATATTTCAAGCGCATCGGCTTGCAGGTCGGGCTGGGAGGCGGATTGGAGGTCGGCTTTGATCACCATCTCGGTTCGCCTGACCGCACATTGAGCAATTACAGCCAGTATCGCTGGGATCTGAAGTACGATCCTCCTCTGGACGGTTTTGACCAACACTGGTTCAGTTTCAAGAAGCAGATTCTGACCGAGAAAAATGGCCGCCCGGCTTTAGCCTGGGGGATGTTGAATATCGGCGGGAATGCAGGCAGCGGCAACTATGCAGTAATTGGGAAGCACTTAGGTCGTTGGCAGTTCTGCCTTGGCTGCTCGGATATCCTCGACAATCCCAGCTTTCACTACAATGAGCCGTACTATGTCTATGAGGTGGTAGGCTACCAGTACAACGATGAGTGGAAGTTCTGGGCCGAGCACATCAGCGGCGGACGTTTTTCGACTAATTTCGCTGCCGAGGGCCGTATTGCGGACGATCTATATCTCACAGCGGGCTGGATGAGAGCCAACAATGCTATGCATGACGATTCGTGGATATTGAACTTGACGTACCGGGGCACTTGGCAGTAGCAGTCTGACGCCGCACCTGCTCGCCCAAGCAGCAGCGAGGAGAAAACGAACCCGCCACTGATGGCGGGTTCGTTGGTCTTTTCTGAAATGGATTGTGTCTGCGAGGCTTACTGGATGGTGCTCGGTAGGCCGGCTTTGATGATGGGGAGGGCCTTGGTCAGGTTATCGGCCCAGGCCTGTGCCAGTCGCTCGGTATTCTTCATTCGTGCCAGCTTGGCGTCCTTCTTGGTAGCTGTCACAATTCGCTGCTGGCCCACATAGACTGCGTGCGCCTCGGCGATTGGCTGCACGGTAATCGGCAGCATGCTAGCCTTGGACACTACGTCAACCAGCCGCGATTCAACTACCGCACCGCGCTGTCGGAGGGTGGCAAAGGCGTCAAGGTCCCGCAGCCGGAACAACAGCACCCCCCCCACGCCGACATCATAGGTGACCGGGGCACCAGCCGATGCGCACGGCGCTACCTCGGGCAGGTTCGTGCGCAGGCTCGCCAGCCACTGCTGGGCCAGCTCTTCCGACGAACAGCCAGCCGCCTCGGCGTCGTTTGGATAGACAGTGACCAGTCTATACTTGCCGACGCAGATGGTGGGCTTGCCGCGCACATCAGTGAGCCTGAAGTTGCCCGGATCCACGCGCTCGTTCGATATTATCTCAGTCAGGCGTAGATAGATGATGCGTTCACGCTCGGCAACTGTAAAGCCGGCTGCCGAGGTGCGAATGGTGAATAGAAGGAAGTTGCCGATGGCGATGTCGGCCTTGTCCAATTCAGGGCCACGTGTCGCGGGCTTCTCGTTCAGATCGCCGCTGATGACGATCTCACATGCTTCTTCAGTACTTGCCGCAGCCGGCAAGACCGATACAGCCAGGGCTATGCCGATTACTAAGCATATGCGCTTCTCCATGATGACCCCCTCCATGCGTGGGTGATTTGTCCCACATTGTAGCAGTCTGCAGTCAGTATTTCAACTGGGTCGGGCGCCGAAGCGCCGTTTGCGCTCGTTGAACTCTTCGATTGCCTCAAGCAGACTGGAGGCATCGAAGTCGGGCCAATAGACCGGCAACACTACCATTTCGCTATATGCCAGTTGATAGAGCAGGAAGTTGCTGATGCGCAGTTCCCCACTGGTGCGGATCAACAGGTCGGGGTCAGGTAGCTCGGGATGGTACAGGTAAGTGGCGACAAGCTCGGTGTCTATTTCGGACGGCGCAATCTTGCCCGCCACTGCGTCAGTGGCGATAGCGGCCGCCGCGTCAGCGATCTCCGCACGGCCGCCGTAGTTGATGCACAGGTTCAGAGTAAGGTCTCTGTTGTCTGCTGTGTCACGTTCACTTTTCGCCAGCAATTCCTGCAGGCTGGAGGGCAACTGACTGAGTCTGCCCGAGGCCACGACACGCACCTGCTGCTCTTGAAGCTCTTTGAGCTCCTGCCGCAGCGCCTCTTCGATTAGTGCCATCAGACCTTCAATCTCGTTCTCAGAGCGGCTCCAGTTTTCCGTCGAAAAAGCATATACCGACACTACCTGCACACCGACCTCAATTGCTGCATCCACAAGCCGTTTCGCTGCGCGCCGGCCGGCGGCATGGCCCTGCAGCCGTGTCAGGCCGTGCTCCTCCGCCCAACGCCCGTTGCCGTCCATGATAACCGCAATATGGGAGGGTATCTTCAGGCCCTCAAGCCGTTGCTGAATCTCTTCGTCCAAATCCAATGCCCTTACCTCTGCACATGGCGTTGCGGCATTTTGTGTTACACCTTTTGCGATTCCCCGCTTCTCCGTCGCCAGGGGCCTCACAAAGCGATATCTACGGTATCTCGGCGCGAGGCTGTGGTATGAATGCAGCGACGGTAAGATGCACCGTGCCATCGGGGGCACAAGTCTGCTTGATTACGCGCAGTTGGGTATAACGTCTGGACGCGTCGCTTGGTGTGACGTCCCTGGTTACGGCGGACAGCCCGGCTTGCCCCAGGCGCTGCTGCGCCTGTTCAAGGGGATATGCCACACAGTCGGGTATGGAGTTCATATCTCCATTATTTCTTCTGTTTTGGCCTTCAGTGCCTCGTCAATTTGTTCGATGTACTTGTCGGTCAGGTCCTGGACTTCGTCCTTCCCCCTGTGCATCTCGTCCTCAGATAGATGCTCTTTCTTCTCCATATCGTCAATGGAGCTGTTGGCATCGCGGCGAATATTGCGGATGGCAACGCGGCCGTCCTCGGCGATCCTCTGCACGACTTTACTTAGCTCCTGCCGGCGCTCCTCGGTAAGGGGGGGAATGGTGATGCGCACCACCTGCCCGTCGCTACTAGGGGTCAGGTTGAGATCTGATGTGAGAATGGCCTTCTCAATGGCGGGGATAACGGTTTTGTCCCAGGGCGAGATGACAATCAGACGACTTTCGGGAATGGCGATATTTGCCACTTGGTTGATGGGCACTTCAGAGCCGTAGTATTCGACCCGCAAGCGGTCGAGCAGCGCGGGCGTAGCGCGGCCGGTTCGCACGCCCGAGAACTCATTGCGCACCGCCTCAACGGTTTGCTTCATCTTCCCTTCGGCCTGCTTGATAACTCTATCCACTTTTCACCCTCCTGGTCTGTTTGCTTGGGCCCCCGGCACCGGTACACGTCCCGTCTGGCGGGTCAGCCAGTGACCAGAGTACCTACAGCTTCTCCGAGCAAAACTCGCTTGAGATTGCCTTCCTCGTTGATGTCAAAGACTACGATCGGCAATTCGTTGTCCATGCTCAGCGAGATCGCCGTCGAGTCCATGACCTTCAGCCGTCGAGTCAGAGCGTCCTGGTAGGTGATGGTGTCGAATAGTTGGGCGTCGGGGTACTTTTCGGGGTCTTTGTCATAAACGCCGGCTACCCTGGTGCCCTTGAGGATGACTTCTGCAGTGATTTCAATGGCGCGCAGCACGGCAGCGGTGTCGGTGGTAAAGAACGGGTTGCCGGTTCCGGTGGCGAAGATGACGACGCGTCCCTTTTCCAGATGGCGGATGGCTCGCCGCCTGATAAACGGTTCGGCCACCTGCCGCATCTCGATGGCCGTTTGCACTCGGGTGGCCAGACCGTTGCTTTCCAGTACGTCCTGGAGGCAAAGGGCGTTGATGACCGTGGCGACCATCCCGGCATAGTCCGCCGTCGCGCGGTCCATGCCCTGTTCGGCGGCATCGCGGCCGCGCCAGATGTTGCCCCCGCCGACGACCACAGCCAACTGCAGGCCGCTGGCCACTACCTCGGTAATTTCCCCGCCGATGCGTTGCACCCGTTCCCAATTGATGGTGTCGCCGTCAGCGCCAAATACCTCGCCGCTCAGCTTCAGCATAGCTCGTTGCCAGCGCAATTCCCCTGGCGGTTCGCCAGCCACTACAAGTCCTCCCCGACCTGGTAGCGGGCAAAGCGGCGGATGACTAGGCGCTCTCCCAGCTTTCCGGTCAGTTCGTTCAGTAGCTCGTCAATGGTAATGTCATCATCACGGATATACGGTTGGTTGAGCAGGCAGACCTGGGAATAGAATTTCCTCAGTCGCCCCTCCACCATCTTTTCGATGATGTGTTCGGGCTTCCCCTCTGCCTTGGCCTGTTCGCTCAGAACCTCGCGCTCGCGCTCCAGCAGTTCTTCGGGAACATCCTCTTCGCATATCCACTTTGGCTGCATGGCCGCGACCTGCATGGCAATGTTGTGGGCAAATTCCCCGAAATCGTCCGCCAGCGTCGCAGAGGCGCTCTCGCAATTGATCTCGACGAGCACACCGATCTGCTCCCCAGCGTGGACATAAGATATGACTGTCCCTGCTATTGCGCTCTCATCCTCACGCTCGCCGGCCATTTCCCCGACCTGATAGCGCACGAAGCGGCGAATTACCACGCGTTCGCCCAGCTTGCCGGTCACCTCATTGAGCAACTCCTCGACGGCAAGGCTCTCATCGTGGATATAGGTCTCCTTCAGCAGGTCATCGAGCGAGCAGCTACCATTCTGCGTATCCGCAATCTGCATGGCAATGTTGCCGGCAAACTCTCTGAAATCATCTGAGCGAGCGGCAAAATCGGTCTCGCAGTTAACCTCCACCAGCACACCAATCTGCCCATTGCCCTCGACGTAGGATGCGACCACACCCTCAGTGGCGCTCTTACTCTCGCGCGTAGACGCGACCTCGATGCCTTTCTTGCGCAGGATGTCAACTGCCTTTTCAGAATCGCCGCCGGCTTCCTCCAGCGCGCGTTTGCAGTCCATGATGCCGGCGCCGGTGACCTGGCGTAGTTTTAGAATATCTTCATTCGAAACTGCCATCTAAGAGCCTCCGTGCAAGAGCTTTCGTGTTGTAGCGCAAAAAAGAGAGCTTGAATGGTCGCAACAAGCACAACTCGGTCGGCATCAGAAACGCCGGTTCGCGAACACTCTCATTCGGCCCCCTCAGTTCCTGCTCTGCCCCGAGGCGGCGTGTTGTGCGGCCATATTGATGCTAAGTTACTGCGCGGGTTCTTCCTGTACCTCAGGGGTCTCCTCGGGCTCTTCGAGCATCTCGATGAATGCATCTTCGGGCGCCAGTTGCTGAGGCGCGGCCTCGTCCGGTATCCCCTCTACTGGAGCTGGCTGTTCGATTTCCTCGACGGCCTCCAGGTCATAGGTGCTGTCATCAATCAGGCTCTGCTGATATTCGCCGGCACCCTCCAGGGCCGCGTCTGCCATCTTGTTGGCCAAGAGACGGATCGCGCGAATGGCGTCGTCGTTGGCCGGGATTACGTACTTGATACCGGTTGGGTCGCAATTGGTATCAACCAGCGCGACGATGGGGATGCCCAGTTTCTTTGCCTCGGCCGCGGCGATCTGTTCGCGGCCCAGGTCAACTATGAACACGACAGCGGGCAGGCCTGTCATATCACGAATCCCGCCGAGGCTCAACTGCAGCTTATCGCGTTTCCGACGCAGCGTCAGTGCTTCCTTCTTCGTCAGTATGTCCCATTCGCCGGCCGCCTCTTGGCGGTCCAGTTCCACCAGATGGGCGATGCGTTGCTTGATCGTATGGAAATTCGTCAGCATGCCGCCGAGCCAGCGCTTATTCACATACGGCATGTGGCACCGCGTGGCCGCCCCTTCTATCGACTCGGCCCCTTGGCGTTTGGTGCACACGAACAACGCCCTGCCGCCTCCGGCGACCGCCTGACGGACGAACTCATAAGCGTCCTCGATCATACGCAAGGTCTGGTGCAAGTCTATGATGTATATCCCATTGCGCTCATGATAGATATACGTCTTCATCTTGGGGTTCCACCGTCGGGTCTGATGCCCGAAGTGAACCCCTGCCTCAAGTAGTTCCTTCATCGTAGCAACAGCCAAGAAAAGCACCTCCATAGCATTATGCAGCTGCAGCGTCACACGTTGACGCTTAGTACGCCAGATTTGTGAACGGTAAGAATAACACACCTGAAGCCCGATAGTCAACTTATTGCGCGGTACGCCAATACTGCCGCGCGTGCCCTTCAGAGGTCGGCGAGTATGTCTTCGTAGCTGTCTCGCACTCGCCGAGTCGTCGGCCCGGGCTGGCCGGCTCCGATTGCGCTAACCGCAAACCGGCACAGTGGCATCACGCCCATCAGGCTGTTAGTGAAAAACGCCTCGTCAGCCTGCGCCAGATCTCTGGGGAGCAGCGATCGCTCGGCGCATGGTATCCCCAGCTCAGCGGCGATCTCTATGACTACCTGCCTGACGATCCCTGGCAACGCCCCATCATCCAGCGGCGGTGTCAGCAGTTTCTCAGCCACCGCGATGAAGAGATTCGACGCGCTGGCCTCAGCGATGTGCCCATCAGTATTCAGCAGGATGGCCTCATCTGCGTCATTCTCTGCCGTTTCCGCTTTGGACAGCAGGTTATCGAGGTAGTTGAGGGTCTTGTACTTACATAGTGGTGAATGCTGGTTGCGCCGCGTTGTGGCGAGTGTCGCCGACATGCCATTCTCGTAAAGATGCTGTGGGTAGCCCTGATACGACCGCGCCCAGATGATGATGCGGCCCCTCCCCGCATCCAGTTCCGAGGGCCTGCCGCCCACGCCCCGCGTCAGGGTGATCCGCAGGTACAGTTGCTGCTCATCGGCCTGCTCTACGGTCTTCTCTACTGCTGCGCAAAGCTCTTCGGCAGAAAGGGGGCATGGAATTTTCAGTGCGTGGGCGCTGGCATTAAGGCGGGCGATGTGGCGATTCAAAAAGGCTACTTGTCCGTTTAGTCCCAGCAGCGTCTCGAACAGCCCATCGCCGTACAGCAGGCCTCTATCGGTGGCAGGTACGACGGCCCTTTCGGCGGAGACGATTTCACCATCTATCCAGAATAGCTCCGGCATCTATCGCGCCCTCTTGTAGGCCAGAAAATTGCGCAGCAGATCGTGGCCGACTGTGGTCAGGATCGCTTCCGGGTGAAACTGCACGCCCTCGATGGGGCAGTTGTCATACGCGCGGTGCCGCACTCCCATGATCTCATTCTGGTCAGTCCACGCGGTGATTTGCAGACAATCCGGTATTGTCTCCGGCTTTATCACCAGCGAGTGGTAGCGTGTGGCCTCAAAGGGTATCGGTAGATTTCTCAAAACGCCTTCGGCGCGGTGATATATCATGGAGGTCTTGCCGTGAACGACGCGGTCGGCACGCACAACTTCGCCGCCGAAGACATGACCGATGGCCTGGTGGCCGAGACAGACCCCGAGAATGGGGATCTTGCCCGCGAACTCCACAATCGCATCATTACTGATCCCGGCCTCCAGCGGCGTACACGGCCCCGGCGAGATTACTATGTGCGAGGGCTCAAGCTCGGATATGCCTGCACAGTCTATGGCGTCATTACGCACCACATGCGGCTGATACCCCAGCTCTCCGACGTACTGGTACAAGTTGTACACGAACGAATCGTAGTTATCTATGAGCACGACCATACCCATCGCCTTACCGCTATTCACTCGGCGCGCCGCCTGTCAGTACGTGCCACAGCGCTTTCCCCTTATCCAGCGTCTCCTGAAATTCGGCTTGTGGCGTTGAGTCGGCTACGATGCCGCCGCCGACCTGGTAGTATGCGGTCCCGCCGGTGACAATAATGGTACGGATCACGATATTCAACTGCGACTTACCGTCGCGCCCGATATAGCCGATATTGCCGGTATAGACGCTGCGCTGAGTTGGCTCCAGCTCATCAATGATCTCCATGGCCCGGACCTTGGGCGCGCCGGTTATTGAGCCGCCCGGAAAGCTGGCACGCAGCAGGTCCACCAGGTCCTTGTCCTCGGACAGTTGGCCCTCGACGGTCGCCACCAGGTGATGCACGGTCGGGTAGCTTTCCAGCACACACAACTCCGGCACCTTCACGGTGCCGAATTCACATACCCGTCCCAGGTCATTGCGTTCCAGGTCAACAATCATGGTCAGCTCCGCGCGATCCTTTTCGCTGGCCAGCAGCTCCTCAGCCAGCCGCTGGTCTTCTTCGGCACTCTCGCCCCGTGGCCGCGTGCCCTTGATTGGACGGGTGATCACATGGCGGCCGTCAATCTGCAGGAACTGTTCAGGACTGGAGCTGACCACCTGCACATCTCCGAAATCCAGAAAAGCTGCGAACGGCGCCGGATTCACCTCGCGCAGGCAGGTGTAAAGATGCCAGGGCGACACCGCCAGTTCGGCCTGGAAGCGCTGCGACAAATTCGCCTGGAAGATATCGCCGGCGTGGATATACTCGATGGTCTGCTTCAGGGCCTGCAGGTAATCCTCGCGCCTGAAGTTCGACACCGGCTCACCGGTGCCTGCTGGCACTGAGGTGTCAAGGGCCGGCGGCGCGGGCTGCCCGATTATCTCCTGAAGCTGCTGCAGCCGCGCTTGTGCGTACTCTCCATTCGGCTTCTCGCCATGCCTCTCGTGGCCGCTGCTTATCAGGTAGGCGTGCTCGGTCTCATGGTCGTACGCGTACAGCAGGTCATAGAACCCGAAGCACATATCTGGTGCGCCGATATCATCTACGACGGTTCGCGGCAGCTTCTCGACAAAGTGGCACAGGTCGTAGCCCAGATAGCCGACGGCACCGCCGGCAAAGTGAACCGGACCATCTATCGGCGCGACCCGTTCGGCCTGCAGATGACATCGCAGAAATTCAAACGGGTCGCCCACCGAATGCTCGGTTGCTTGCCGGCTGATGGCCGTCAGCCGCTCATTCTTGGACTTGAGGACCAGGTAAGGGTCGAGGCCAACGCAGGAGTAGCGACCGTAGTGGCCGATCTGCATTCCGCTGTCCAGGAACACGACGCCCGGCCGGCCAGCGAGGCGGTGGCAGACTTCATACGGCGGCGGAGCCTCGGCGACAGGGACTACCAGGGGCAATATGGCACCCATCGTTGTACATCATCCTTGGCGGAAGCGGCTGCTGCGTGCGTGCAAACACGCCGCGAGCGTGTTGATTGGTTGCTTGATGCGGCTGCACTCAAATACACTGAGGCAAGATCTCTAGCTAGCAACAACTGAATTGCTTTGCTACAATACCGCTTTCCGCCCGGCTTGGCAAGAGCTATTGAGTTCTCTTGGCTGCCCGGTCCCAGCCGCAAAAGACTTGTAGGACATTGACCATCACCGGGCGAATACTAATTACCGTGAACAGCTTCAAGCCGCTGCATTTGATTTCACTCCTCGCGATCTCGCTGGCGCTGCCCGGGGTTTGGGCACAGCGTCCGCAAATGTCGGCAGGCCAGGCGCAGATGATCTGGTACGCATCTCCTGTGGACGGCTCTGAGCAGGCCTATGGAGTTTATGTGCCCGTTGCGCCACCTGCTGAAACCGGCTATCCCGCCGTCTTTCATACTCACGGTTATGGCTGGAGCGTTAGCGCCCGCTTTTCCGATTGGCAGAAGTCCTGGGCCGACGCGCATCGCTGGGTGCTGATCAACCTCAACGCCCGCGGCCCGCAGTTCTACGAGGGCATTGGCGAGGTCGCCACTATGGAAGTAGTCCGGGATGCCGTTGCTCGCTTTGGTCTGGACCCCGAACGCCTCTACATCACTGGCTCGTCAATGGGCGGCACGGGCGCTTTTCGTCACGGCGTTCGACATCCATGTACTTTCGCCGCCGCGGTGGGGGTTGACGGCTGGACTGACTATCGCCTGTGGCACCATCATTGGTACGCCCGCGCCGATGCGCGTGATGCCATTGAGGAGTTTCGTCGTCCGTTGTTGCAGGCCGCATCGCCCCTGTACTGGGCACAGCGCGGGCAGTGGGGCGCGGTGAAGGCCGTCGTTGACGGCCGCGACACGACGGTATGGCCTGACAACGGTCTGCAGCTCTACGCGGCACTGACGACAATGGCTTACGAGCACGGCGGCTATGACAGCGCCTTGGCGCTCAATTATGACAAGGGCCACGGCGGTGGCTACAATCTCCGGGATACGTACAACTTCTTCCTCGGCCGCTCGCGGGTTATCGAACCCCACAGCTTCCAGTGCCGCACCTACCTCCTCAAGCATGGAGAGATGTATTGGGGACGCATCGAGAGATTCCGCACCTTCGGCCTGCCCGCAACGCTTGCCTCGAGCATCGCCGGTAACATCGTCACTGTGAGTACCGACAATGTTGCCCGCTTCAATCTGTGTCTGCAGGTCTCGCCCGACGCGGAGTTCGAAAATGTCAGTGTCTATGCCGATGGGCTGCTTTGCTATAACGGGCCACGGGCGACAGTATCGTTCGAGGCGGTTCGCGACTGCACCGGAGAGATCGCGGCATGGGTGCCGGTGGCGGGAGAGCAGATGCTGGGGCCGGTCAAGAGCGCGGAACTCGCCGGGCCGATCGGAGATGTCTTCACACAGCCCTTTGTAGTCGCCTATGGCACGGCCGGAAGCGAAGAGATGACCCAGCAGCACCGCCGTGAGGCGCAGGATTTTTCCAGGGCCTGGCGCGGCTTCATGATCCGCCGAGGATCGCAGCCGGACGCCATCGGCCCGTATCCGGAAGATGCTTTGCCGGCTCCGGCCCTGCACGAAAAGTCACTTGTCATCTTCGGCACCCGTGAATCCAGCCGCCTGCTGCAGATGGCATACCAGGCGGCGGACATTCCCGTCATCGTCGGAGATGACTATGTCACTGTCGCTGATGATTCCGGCCAGAAGCGTACCTATTATGGCGATAATTTCGGCTGCTTTGTCTGCTACCCGAATCCGCTGTGCGATGGACGGCGCTACCTACTCATCGCTCGCGGGCAATGGTTCACCAAGCCCGACGGGACCATACCCGCCGGTCTCGAATACGACATGGAGAAGCTCCCCTGGGCCTATCCCGATTACATGATATTCAACACCGACCAGGCGCAGCTTCCGCACGTGCTCAACGTCAACAACAAGCCGCCTGTAACTTGCTACGAGGCGGCGTACTTTGTTGAAGTCGGGTTCTTTGATGGCCGTTGGCGGCCGAGCCGCCGCGTTACGCTCGACCGCGCATGGCTTGCTAAGCCGGCGGATGTCAGGTTCATCCATGTCGAGCGGGTCAGAGCGACCGCAGATGGGGCAGAGGTGCTGGTGGCTGATGCGGCGGGCGAGCCGTTTGCAGATGCCCGGGTCACGCTCACCTGGCCCGAGAAGCAACACTCGGTCTCGGCGCTGACCGATGAGCAGGGCTGGGCGCGGGTGCCCGGGCCGGGTGACGCCGAAGCACGCGTCATGTCAGTAATGGGCACCGGGGCCGTGTATGACTTCACCGCCGATATGGCACACAGTACCGCCGACGGGCCGCTTCGCATGGTGCTGTCCCGGCCGCAGCGCCAATCAGACACCTTCGGGAATTCCTACTACACGCTTACGGCCAATCTCTTCAACCTCAGCGAGCGCAGGACAGTGGGGGAGTTGCATCCGACTGCGGCCGCAGGTAGATGGGACCCGCAGGCACCGCCCTTCGTGCTGGCAGGCGGAGAGAGCAAGAGCGTAGGCCTGAAGTGGTTCCCGGTCACCAGTGGTGACGATACTCCGCTGCCGGCAGGCGAGTACCTGCTTAGCGTCACTCCGCGGCCTGACTACGCAATATCCCAGCATGACTATCCGCCCCACGTGACGGCCACCACCAGGTTGCAACTCGGCGTAATCAATTGCGGCCCGCTGGTCGTGGAGGAACCTGAGCCTCCTCAATTTGTCGCGGGCCAGCCTTATGAGATCAGTTGCCAATTACTCAACGTGGCCTCGGAGCAAGTGGCGGTTGAGCTGTCCTGCAGCATTATCCCTGCAGAGACTGCGCTAGCCGCGCAGGAACGCCACCGCTATCTATCGCCCCGTGTTATCATGCTCTCCGGTTTGGACAAAGTCTCGGTGGTGTGGAAGCAGCAGCCTGATGAAGAGCCGCTGCCGGTGGGCCTGTACGAGGCCGTTGTCTATGCACCCGGCCGTCCCGAACTGACCACCCGCATCGAATTCAGCGTAACCGCGAATCCAAGCGGCTGATCGCTGGCTCAGGCAGGACTTGGGCCTGCTGCGGTGAACCAACACTCAAGACGATACGTCGGCATAGGTACGTACCACGAACGGAGGTCCCTGAGGTGAGACGCATTCTTACGATATTGCTCCCCATTGCTGTGGCACTGATGGTCGGCGTGCCGGCTGCGGCACAGGACGATGAGCCACTGAGTCCGGAGGCGGTGGTGGCAAAGCTGCAAGCGGTCTTCTTTACCCTATTGACCGCCCCAGACAAAGATGACGCGAAGGCGACATTGCGGCAGTTGATGGCGACACAGGAAGACAAGGAGCCAGGCCGGGAGTGGGAGCGCGGCATTGGGATCGGCATACTGCTCTACGGAATGTTGCTAGCTCTGCCTCCTGGTGAGGCGGGTGAGATAGATGGAGATACGGCCATAGTGAAGCTTGAGCCGGAGACCATCGAATTCGTGCTGGTCCAGCAGGACGGCCAGTGGAAGGTGGATATGGCCGCCACCTATGATCGGATGCCAGAGAAGCTGCGGGAGACTTTCCAGCCGATGGCCCAGCGGTCCAGCGAGAAGGTCCGCCAGGCCAACTGCCTGTCGAATCTGAAGCAGTTGACTCTTGGTGCGATGATGTATGCTCAGCACCACGACGAAAAGCTGCCCGACGCGGACAAATGGATGGACCAGCTACTTCCGTATCTAAAGAATGAGGCGATTTACAGATGCCCGGCCGCGCTGGACTTGGAATATGGCTATGCCATGAACTCCGCGCTGAGTGGCATGGCCATAGAGGACATCACCAGCCCGGCCTGGACGGTCATCTTTTTTGACTCAGACGTCGGCACTCGCAATGCCGCCGGCGGCTCGGATGCGGTATGTGACCCGCCTAGACATAATGGGGGCAACAATTACGCCTACGCGGATGGGCATTGCAGGTTGGAGTGGAATGTGCCGAATTTCGACCCGAAGGCTGAGGCCGAGCAGCATGGTGGGGCCGACTTGGTGGTTGAGCTGACCGATGACAGTTTTGAGGCGGAGGTTTTGAAGGCTGAGGGCTGGGTGCTGGTGGACTTCGGGACCGACGAGTGCGATCCGTGCCGCTGGCTCAAGCCGATTTTTCACCAGATGGCGAGGGAGTACGAGGGCCGCGTGAAGTTCGCCTCGGTGGATGTAGCCAAGTGCTCCGAAGTGCCGGAGGACTACGGCATAGGGCCCATTCCGACGGTGATACTGTTTCGCGATGGCAAGCAAGTGGATAAGCAAGTCGGCTTCGGTGGCGAAGACGGCTTCCGCGCGTGGGTCAGAGGGCATGTAAAAGAATAGGCCTGCGCCATCGCCATG
>JALGTY010000044.1 GCA_029821145.1 Candidatus Zipacnadia bacterium | reverse complement strand
ACAAACGGCGTCCGCACCATCCGCGCTATCACAAGTTGATTCAGATAGTACAGAGCCGACAGCTTGCTGGTGCTGTCCTGAAATAGCCCGCCACCGCCCTGAAGGAACAAGTCGGCGGCGCGGATCGCGGAAAGTTGCTGCCACAGACTCCAGCGGTTGAGAGCTCTGACATCATGCGCTGAGCAGGTGGCGTCCGGGCTCGCGGACAGCACAGAGATCTCGGCGTCAGGTGTGCGGGCCCGCAGGCCGGCAATGGTCGCCTCCAGGATGGCCTCATCGCCGGTGTTGCCGAAACCGTAATAGCCGGAGAGCAATAGTCTCATCATCAGCCCCGCAGAAACGTGTGCGCTAAGAGGTCTATACGCTATTTCCCTGTAGGGGCGGGGATTCCTTGTCGCACTCCGGGCACCGGGGTCCGAATGGCGCGAAGAAGGTTACTTTGGACAGTGCCGGGAAGATAGTGAGCGTGGACCAAAGTAGCCTAGTTGATAAGTCGCGAGCATCCAACATGAGCCACTGAGAAGAGCGTAGTCAGATGTGTACAACCGCGGAAAGCCAGGTGCAATGTCCTGGCTGAGGAAGGTACGAAACAACGCCCTGGCGCGCTGGCTGTTCCACAGCATTTTCGTCACCGGCGACAATGTGCGGCTGTGCGTGCAGAAACCGGTTATAGGCCGCTTGTTGCCGGTGCGGGCGGGCCGGGCTCTGGATGCTGGCGCCGGAAGCGGAGAGTACACCAGAGGGTTGCTGCTGCCACGCGCCGAGCAAGTTGTTGCGATGGATATGAGCGCCGCAGGACTACAGCGGCTGGGCTCGCGGCTTAGTCGGAAGCAGCGGGAAGAATGCCAACTTGTGCAGGGCCCTATGGAGGTTCTGCCCTTTGCCGCCGGCAGCTTCGATACCGTGCTGTGCGCGGAGGTGCTGGAACACTGCCAGAATGACGAGCGGGCGGTGGCAGAGCTGGCGCGGGTGCTGGCGCCAGGCGGCACGCTGGTCGTCTCAGTGCCGGTTCCGCCACCGGCCATCGAAGATCCGGCCCACGTGCGCGATGGGTACACACCTGATGAGCTATGCGCCCTGCTGCAACGGCACGGCTTTATGTGTCAGCAGCGGGAAACCTGCATGTTTGGCCTGTCGCGGAAGGCCTTGCGGCTGGCTTCGTGGTTTCACCACCACTTGAAATGTCCGCCGCCGTTGATGATCATGTGTTACCTCGAGCGCTGGCTGGGCTCGCACGCCCCCGGGGCCGCCCTGCCGTTCGACGTGGTCATTGGCGCAGTGCGGGAGGAGAAAGCCGAATAGGGCGGACCCCCGGATGTCTTCTACCAGTGCGGCTGCGCCGCTGCATGCGGCATGTTGTGCCTACATCTGCTGCTTGGCAAAGCGACCGAGGTACAACGACAGCAGCGCGCAAGCCGCAAAGATGTAGATGAAGATTGTAAAGACTGTCTCGAAGTCGAAGCTCAGCCCCAGGATATTGGCCCCGACAGCGGTCACGGCAACCCCCAGGTCGCGCCAGGCAAACACGATGCCGTAGGCCAGGGGACGGCGCTGGAGGTCGGCGGCATCCCCGACGATCGCCGCGGCCACCACCGGCACGGTGCTCCCCAGCAGGCCCAGGGTGAAGCCGGTAACCAGCACAGCGTAGGGGCTGGTCCACGTAACCGTCACCACCAGGCCCAGAGCTCCGATCATGAAGCCCCCAAACAGCACCGGCGTATGGCCGACGCGGTCGGTCAGATAGCCGCCGACAAAGCTCAGCACCATGCGGGTGGCGGGATACAGGCCGATGGACATCCAGATCCACTCGGCCCCATAAGTGCGCTCAATGTAGTCTGCCAAAACGCCCAGGATCAGACCGTAAGCCAATGCTGAGGTGAACTGCAAGACACCGGAAATTAGCGCCCTGCCCCGCATCATCATCGCCAGCAGCGAAAGCAGCGATGGGGTCTCCCGCAGCGCTTGACCGGTTGCTGGCAGGAAAAAAGCCAGAATGTTACCAATGAGTGTGAAGCCGGCTGCGGCGGCGTACATCAACTGCGAGGTTTCGGCAGGCACGGCCTTGTAAATTATGCCCAGGATGATGGCTCCAGCAAGCCAGCCGAGGTGAGTTGAGGAATAGAGAATCCCCATGCCGGTGCCGTGTCTGCCGCCGGCTTTGTCGGCCATATCGAGCGTCTGCATGGCGCTGCCGGTCCACATCATTGCCCCACCCATGCCCCAGAGAAATGCCGATCCCAGAGCGAAAGTGTATGATGGGAAGTAGGGAACAGCAAACATGGCGATGGTGAAAAACAGGTAGGTCAGGGAGCCGACTATGGTGAATTTGCGGTCAGACCAGCGTGGAAAAAGGTAGATATTGACCACGCGGAAGATCAGCATGGACAGGTA
Organism: Candidatus Zipacnadia bacterium; assembly: GCA_029821145.1. Taxonomy (GTDB): domain Bacteria; phylum Armatimonadota; class Zipacnadia; order Zipacnadales; family UBA11051; genus UBA11051. The sequence continues at coordinate 12,422 of JALGTY010000044.1, read as the reverse complement.
CACGAGGGCGATGACGGCGCTGCATTGCACGCGCGACCAGTCGGTGACCCGGCCCAGGTAGGGGACGAGATAGGCCTGCTGCGCGCCGGCACCCATGAATATGAAGCAGAAGGTGGCCGAAAGCAGGTATAATCTTCGGGAAAAGGCTGGCGAACGGTCCTGTGATTCTGGCATAGGTATGAGTGTCGCGACCTGAGGGCGACAGCCGCGCTGACACGCACCTGAAGTGCAAATGTGATAAGGGTTATCTATGGCAATGGCGCACCGGCGGTGCGCCGTCAACATCATATAGCATCAGACCAGAGAACACAACTTGCAGATGTCCGGCACGCTGATTGGTGAAGCGGGGAGGAACTGCACAGGTGAAGGGCTAAGTGTAGTATAGCAAGCAACAATAGAGGGGTGTGTGACTATGCGAGAATTATGTATAATAGTAGTGATATTCGTTGTGATGACCGGCGTTGCGCGCGCGCAGCTTGATGTGGCGAAGCTGGCAGAGGCGCACAAGGCCTTCGACATGGCGCGCAATGAGGGCAAAGGCAATTCGGATAGCGCGAACTCGGGAAGTCTGGGCTGGGGCGAGGGCGGTATCATCAACGCCTACGCCCAACTATGGGAGGCAACCGAAGACACGTACTGGCTCGAGAAGATAAGCGATCACTTTCATCGGATCATGGCCAACGCCTCTGATCCCGACGGTGACGGGTATCTGAGCTGGCAGACCCCCGGTTATTCGTGTGCAGTGGCTTGGGCTGAGCGGTTGCACAATGTATCAGCAGCAGAGATAGCGCCTGCTTACCAGAAGAACATGAGTGGGAAGGCAGCCGCCAAGTGCACAGGCCATGTCTATATGATTGAGTTCCAGGAAGGTGCCGACAAATTCCGTATCCGTGACTGCGATACGTGCGAAGTGGTGGCGGATGGCGTGGACTACCAGGGCAAGGCGACGATCACTCAGATTGAGCCCTTCAAGCTGACGATCAGCGGGGAGGCGCACCAGGGCGACCGCTTTCTAGTTCGCACGGCTGGGCCAGAGGGTATCGAGTACACAGTGCACCAGGGCATGTTCGTCTATCCTGTCGCGAAGTTCATTGAGGCGGTTAAGACCCGACCGGAGCTGCAGGAGCAGTTCGGCGCAGATGCCGATGAATTCCTGACCTTCATCAACAAGCACCTGTTCGAGAAAAACGAGCGCGACTGGCTCGACATGGGCGAGCTCGGCGGAGGATACCGTTTCGAGCCGAAGGTTACCGACCGCTTTCCCAACCGGATCATGCCACACAACCAGTACGGTGCGCTGGCGCGGGCGTGGCTGGTACTCAAAGACGTTGAAGGAGCCCATCCCCTGATGGCTCAACGCGCCGAACAGATGGCGCGCTATTTCCACAGCTATTTGGAGTTGGATGAGGAGAATGATGCTTACCGGTGGCATTACTGGGACTGGACGGAATACGGCGAGCCGGGGAATTCGGGATGGGAGGACACGAGCCACGGGCACATAGATGTGAGCCTGGCGGTCGAGGCGGCCCGCCGCGACGTGGTATTCACCGATGAGGACATGGTGCGGATAGCCAACACCTGGCTGAAGGTGATGTGGAACCAGGACGAGGAGAATCCGAAGATGGCAGCAGGTGTGGACGGCCGCGAGCCATACAAGTTCTCATCGCTGCTGGTCAGTTGGTCGGAGTTGTCACAGTGGGACAAGCAAGTATATGATCTGGCGCTGAAGGCTTTCCTCGCCAAGGACGAAGAACAGCAGGCGCGGTGGGCCGGGGCGATGCTGCTGTGCGCCAAGCGGGCCGGGGTGGAGCTGGAGCAATAGGTCACCAGAGCCGGTAGATATTGCATACGGACATACGGAGGTGTCGGAACGTGTTGAAATTGTGTATAGCAGCAATGATACTTGGCGTCATGACTGCCAGCGCATGGGCGCAGCTTGATGTGGCAAAGCTGGCAGAAGCTTACAAGGCCTACGACATGGCTCGTAATGAGGGTAAGGGGAGTTCTGAGAATCCGGACTCCAGCAGTCTGGGCTGGGGCGAAGGCGGGATCATACACACTTATGCACTGATGTGGGAGGTAACCGAGGACACCTACTGGCTCACCAAGATAAGCGAGCACTTCCACAACATTGTGGGCACGGCTTCGGACCCCGAGGGCGATGGTTATCTGAGTTGGGCGACCAAGGCCTACTCCACCGCTGTGGCCTATGCCGAGCGGCTGCACAACGTATCGGATGCGACAATCACGCCGGCTTCTCAGATTAACAGGAACGGCAAGGCGGCCGCTGAATGCACCGGCCACAAGTACATAATTGATTTTCACAATGGGCCCGAAGAATTCCGTATCCTCGACTGGGATACCCGACAGCTCCTGGTGGAGGGCGTGGAGCACAAAGACGGAGCTGAGATTACGCAGATCGTGCCTTTCAAGTTCAAGATCAGCGGCCAGACACACCAGGGCGACCGCTTCATGATCCGGACTTATGCGCCGGAGAGCGTCGAATACGTCGTGCACCAGGGCATGTTCATCTATCCTGTCGCGAAGTTTATCGAGGCGGTTAAGGCTCGGCCAGATTTGCAGGAGCAATTCGGCGCCGATGCCGATGAATTCCTGGCCTTCATCAACCAGCATGTGTTCGAGCACAATGAGCAGGACTGGATCGAGATGGGAGACCGCGGCGGGGCGTATCGTGAGCAGGCCACGTTTACCGCCCGCGATCCTAATGTCATCTTGCCGCACAACCAGTACGGTGCGCTGGCGCGGGCGTGGCTGGTGCTGAAGGATGTCGAGGGCGCACACCCGCTGATGGCCGATCGCGCTGAGAAGATGGCGCGCTACTTCCACAGTTATCTGGAACTGGATGAAGAGAAAAACGCTTACAAATGGCACTATATGGACTGGATTTTATACGGCGAACCCAAGAGTTCCGGCTATGAGGACACCAGTCACGGCCACATAGACGTGAGCCTGGCCGTAGAGGCGGCGCGGCGGGGAGTGGTATTCACCGACGAGGACATGGTGCGGATGGCTAACACCTGGCTCAAGGTAATGTGGAACCAGAACGAGGACAACCCGCTGATGGCGTCGCGGGTGGACGGTTCGGAGCCATTCAACGCCTCGGCGCTGCTGTTGAGCTGGTCGGAGCTTTCGCAGTGGGACAAGCAAGTATATGATCTGGCGCTGAAGGCATTCCTGGCCAAGGACGAACAGCAGCAGGCACGCTGGGCCCCGGCGATGCTGCTTTGCGCCAAGCGCGCGGGGGTGGAACTGCCCGGGATGGTCGGCGAAGGCAGATAACTTGAGCCGACTTACGAAGTGCTCTTCTATGTTCGGCGCATTGCGTGCTATACTGTGGCAACGCCAGGTTGCATTGAGGACCGTTCGCAAGTGCCACATCACTTCGATGGGGATTCTGCTTGACCATGCGGCAATCGGATAAGTTCCAGGCAAGAGTGCGCCACATAGCCATAGGCGCAATCGCGGCTTTTGGCGTAGCCTTCCTGTATCTCGTCTACCACGCGACACAGTTTGATGACCTCAGGGACATCAACGCCCTGGATATGGCTCAGGTGGCACGCAACCTGTCCAGGGGCGATGGCTTCACGACCAAGCTTATCCGGCCTCTGACGTTGGCAATCAGTCAGTCCATTGAGGGACATCCTGAGCTGACAATGTCGCCACTTCACCCGTTGTTGGCGGCCGGTTTTTTCAAGCTGTTCGGCGCCAATGCGAGGGTGATGGCCTGGGAATGTGGGATATGCTTCTTGCTGACTATAGGCATCACCTACTGGTTGGCGATTAGGGTGTTTGACACTCAGGTGGCGGGTCTGGCGGTGGCGATGGCGGCCACCAACATGACGCTGTTGCAGTATGCGATATCCGGCCTGGAAACCTCGCTTCTGACTCTACTGGTCACCCTGCTGTTCTTCTTGCTGTTTATGCACTGGAAGGCACAGAGGCATCGCCTGTTGTTGAGTGCGGTGTGTGGTGCAGTGGCAGGTTTAATCTATCTGACGCAGTACGCATGGGTCATAATCTGGCTGCCCGCTGTGGTGGTCATCTTCTTCAACGCTCAGAACAAGCGTAAGTTTGCCAACGTAGCCGTTTTTGTGATTATCTCAGTACTTGTAGTGATGCCGTGGTTTGTCCGCAACTACAATATCACCGGCAACCCCTTGTTTACCTACCGTTGGACCGAGGCCATAATGGGGACCTGGAGCCACTCGGGCAACACCGTGTACCGTAGCTGGGATGTTCCGACCGAAGGGGTGCTGGCCTTCACAATACAATCGCCGCGGGAAGTGTATCACAAGATGCGCAATTCGCTGCTGTACCTGCGTCCCACTGTGACCTCCGTTGGCGGCCCGTTCATAGTCGCATTCTTCTGGGTGGCAATACTGATACCGCTCGGGGGAGTGGGATTTGAAAGGGTACGAAAGGCACTCTATGCCAGTTTCGTCCTGCTAATAGTGCTATTGAGCGTACTGGGCCCGTCGCCGCGTCTGGTGACACCGTTGTCTCCGATTGTCACCGTCATCGGCCTGGCACTGTTCTGTCAGTTGCTCGACCGTCGGCTGGGACGCATGCCCGAGCGGGAACGGAACCGTTGGCGAGCCCTCGGCATCGGCCTGCTTGTAGCAGTACATGTACTGCCGCTGGCGCTGACGATGATGCCGGGGTTCCCGACCTACTACGCTCACGGGGCAGCATTGCAGCGGGCGGCCGACGAGCTTGATTGCTTTGTGGAAGAAGGCAGGCCGGTGGTCACTGATGTGCCTTGGGTCGTGGCCTGGTATGGGGACCGGCCGGCGGTGTGGCTGCCTCACCGGGCGGTTGACATGCGACGGATCGAGCAAGAGGTCGGCCGTATTAAGTATCTGGTGCTAACGCCTGCGCTGGTCAGGGCGGCCGATAGCGAGAAGGCCACTGGCTGGGCCAGAGCTTGGCAGCGGGCGCTAAGAGAGGACATACGTTACGAGACCTGGATAGTTCATCAACGCTTGGCGAATGCAGGCTGGATTCTGTTCAGACGTGTCCCGGAATGACCTGACAAAATGGAATAGCAGGCGGGCCCAAGACGAGATGTGTGTGATGTATAACTTGAACAAGGGTTGACATTGTGCAAATGCAGGAGCAGTCGCAGATATCGGAACCGACCAAGGAATGCTATAGTTGCGGCAGACAGATGTCTGCCGACGCCAAGACGTGTCCTGCATGCGGCAGGAGACAGTACCGGATTTGCTATTGCGGCAACGAGATTCCCGTTGATGCAGCAGAGTGCCCGCACTGTGGGGCCGACTGGTCAGACAGCAGGCGCGTAAAGCGGAGGAAAAGCCGCTCGGGCAAGGTCAATTCGGCGGTACTGCTCAGAAGCGCCGGCATAGGGGCCGTAATAGCTCTGGTCATTGCAGGACTTCTCAACGTTGTCATTAGCTATTTCGCGACAATCGGTGCACAAGGCGATGCTCTTCCTGATGGCTTTCTTGGCCTATTAGACATGGCATGGATGGGGCTCAGACGTATTGGCGCGGCTTGGTGGCAAGCCGCGGCCGCCCGCCGTGGCAGCATTCTGGCATTTGTCATTTGTGTGGCTGTAGGTGCCGGCATCGGGGCAGCGGCTTCGCTGGCGAAGGTCGGGGTGCTGAAATTGCGCAGGCAGAGGAAGAAGGGCAGTAGCCGTCGGCGCAGCTCTCGCAGCAGGTGACAACTCAACTGGGAATAGCGATTGTATGACACCAACAACGGACACAGCAGCGGATCCCGAAAGCGCCGAAGAAAATGGCAACTCGACGCTCTGGCCGCTGGCCGTAATAATTGCCCTGGTGTTGGTGGTCTTCTGGGACAACCTCCACTGGCTGGTACGTACCTGGTCTGCCGACGAATTCTATAACCACGGCTTTCTGATCCCCATCATCAGCGGCTACCTGATATATCGCAAATGGGATCACCTCAAGCAATTGCCGCGTGTGAACTTCTACGGTGGTATTGCAGTGATACTCGCCTCGGTGTCGTTGCACCTGGTGGCAACCTATCTGGATGTTCACTTTCCCTCCACCTTTGCGCTGATCGGAGTAATGACCGGGCTGGTGTGGTGGCTGTGGGGATGGCAGGCTCTGAAGGAGATTGCATTTCCGCTGGTGTTTCTGTTTTTCATGGTGCCATTGGGTAAGCTGCTGATTGACCAGGTGGCGCAGCCGATGCAGCTATTTGGAGCGAAGCTAGCGGGCGGGGCAGCGCAATTCCTGGGCATGCCTACGACCATTGATGGGATTTCGCTGCAAACTCCTGAATATAGCTTCGAAGTCGCGGTAGCCTGCAGCGGGCTGAAATCGGCGATAGCGATGCTGGCTCTGGGCGCCTTGCTGGCCTACCTGGTCGAGGGTGTTTGGTACAAGAAGATGGTGATCTTTCTCGCCTCGCTGCCAGTGGCAATACTGGCCAACGCGGTGCGGATCTGGCTGACGCTAGTGCTGGGCCGCGCGCTGGGCGAGAAGGCAGCGGAGGGTTTCTTTCACACTTTCTCTGGCATGTTGGTTTTCCTGCTGGCATTCCTCGGGCTGTTTGGGGTGACAAGCTTACTGAGATGCGCGCAGCTACGGGAAGATATATAGCGGCGGCCGTACTACTGGTGGCAAGCGTCGTAGCAGTGCGGGCTATCCGGCACATGCGTATGGCCGATGCCGGCTACATGCCCGACTTCAAGCAGATGCCCGAACGCGTAGGTGAGTATGTAGGCCACGAAATGGAACTGAGCGAAACGGTGGTCAATTTCCTGCACCCGGACGCCATGCGCTCGGTCGAATACCGTTCGCCGGGTAGCAATCCGCCATGGCTGACCGTGAGCGTGATCTATGGCAAGGACTGGCGGCCGATTCATTCGCCATTGCATTGCTTTGCCGCGGATGGTTGGGCGATCGGCACCCAGGAGGAGATCACCATAGAGGTCCCGGACGGCCTGCCGCATCCGGGCACGCTCGTGGCCAAGCGGCTGCACGCAGTCAGGGAGGGCGCAGAGGTGGTAGCGCTATATGTGTTGGCCTATCCGGGCGGTACCACGGCGAGCTGGCCGCGGTTCGCCTACAAAGTAGCTACGGGGCCGGGGGGGGCCGGGGGTGTGATACTGCTGCTGCAGACGCCGGTGACCGGCGGGGATCGCGAGAAAGCTAAGACTGCCGCTTCGAAGACCATGGCAGAAGTCTATCCAGCCTGTGTGCGGTTCTGGTACGAAGACAACGGCACCGGCCAGTGAGTTGGCGCAAAGACGACCAGGCTCTTGGGGATAGCAGCTACGGCGTTGTTCGGCAGGTGACATCGTTGACTAGACGGCGCGTGGTCAGTACGGTGTTTGTAGCACTCGCGATTGGGGTGCTTGCAGGCGCGCTGGTTGTGGCATTTCACAAGCCCGTGTCAGTGCCGGGAGGCAGCTTGCTCTGGCGGTTGGAACTGCTGTCCTACGACTGGCGATTGCCACGCCAACGAGTCGTGCCCGGCGATATAGTGATAGTGGCCATAGACAAGGAGTCATCTGACAATTTCCAGAAGTGGCCCTGGCCGCGCTCGCTTCACGCAGAGCTGCTGGATAGAATCAGCAAAGCCGGCGCAAGAGCCATCGGGCTGGATATCGTATTCAGCGAGGTCTCCAGTGATGCCGAGATCACTGATTGGCGCGAAGAGCCCGAACCCTCCCCTGACGATTGGGAGCTGAAGGAGGCACTGGAAACCTCCGGGCGGGTAGTGCTGGCGGCTCTGCTGCAGGAGCAGGAGACCGACCGAGGTGACATGGAGTCGGCGATGACCTCGGCACAGTTCCCATACTGGCTGTTCGAAGATGCGGCTGCGGGTGTGGGCATCGTCAACTTCTCCAAGGACCTCGACGACGCAGTGCGCCGCATGCACCTGACTTTCACCTATCAGGATGAGCGTGAACCCTCCTTCGCGCTGGCGTTGCTGCAAGTGGCCGCCGCTGACGCAAGCCTTGCCCAGGAGATGGACACCGCTTCGCCCCATCCGTACTTGCCGGACAATACCATTCTGATCAACTACGTCGGCCCGGCGCGGACTTTCAAGACAGTGCCATATTATCAGGCGTTGGACCCCGATCTCGTTCCCGACGAATTCTTCAACGACAAGATCGTCTTGATTGGCGCTACCGACCCTCTGCTGCAGGACATCCATCTTTCGCCTGTGGAGGGGCCCAGGGGCAGGGACATGGCGGGCGTAGAAATCCAGGCCAATAGTCTAGCCACGCTGTTGGGTGGGAAATGGACACGGCCTGTGCCGGTGTGGGTTACGCTGTTAGCGACGATGCTGTTCAGCGTGCTGGCCGCCATCGGTACGGCCCTGCTGCGTCCACTGCGGGCCCTTCTGATCGTCGCCATTCCTGTGACCGGGCTTGGCGTCGCGGTGCCGTTCATTCTACTGCGCAGTTATCATATCTGGGTGCCGATGGTGGCGCCGCTTGCAGCTCTGGCCATCTCCTACACTGCGGTCACGGTGTATATGTACGTGGTCGAGGAGCGGGCGCGACGGGCCATCCGCGCCGCGTGGCAGCGCCGGGTCGCGCCGGAGGTGCTCGATGTCATACTCAAAGACCCGGAATTCGCCTATGTACATGGCAGGCGTACCGTGGCGACGACGCTTTTTTCCGACATCCGGGGCTTCACTACGATGTGCGACAACTTGGAGCCAGAGGAAGTAGTTGAATTACTCAACGAATATCTCACTGAAATGACGAAGGTGATTCGCAAGCACCGTGGAACTATACACAAATTCATCGGAGACGGGATCATGGCCGTCTTCGGCGATCCGATACCTGACGACGGACATGCTGACCAAGCGGCGGCTGCGGCGCTCGAAATGCACAGAAGACTAGTGGAGATGGGGCAGTCAAGCGACAACCCCTCTATTCAGCAGATGCAGATAGGCGTGGGAATTCACACAGGCGAGCTGGTGGCGGGGGACATCGGGTCTGCCGAATTCATGGAGTACACTGTCATCGGCGCGACCGTCAGCGTGGCCTCGCGGTTGGAGACTTTGAACAAGGAGTTTGGCACGGGCGTAATTATCAGCGAAGATACGAAAAAGGCCCTCGAGGGTGAGTACGACACCGAGGAGCTGGGCTTCCAGGAGATAAGGGGGATTGCTGAGCCAATTAGGGTTCACGCCCTGGTGGTTCAACACTCCGGAAAAACATAATGCGAGTTGCTGAATGAGAGGCGAGCCCACGCATGAAGAGTCTGCGACGGTGCTTTTGTATCGGTGTAGCGGCTGCGGCTATTCTGATGGCTGGAACGATCAGCGTCCAGGCCGCGCCAACGGCAAAGATTACCGCAATTGTGCTGTCGGTGCAACATCGCAAAGGCGCTTCGGGAGAGTGGGCGAAAAGTAAGGTGGGCACCTTACTGCCGGCCGGCAGCCGGGTGCGGACCGCCAAGCGCAGCAAGTGTGAGATAAGATTTCCGGACGGCAGCATAGTGCGCATGGGCCCGCGCAGCGACATGGTGATACAGGCTGTGACGGGCCGCCAGATGCAGCTCAAGTACGGCAGCTTGTGGGCGAAGTTCATTGCCGGCAGCGGAGCGCGGATTCAGGGTGGCAGCGCGGTTGCAGCGGTCAAAGGAACGATACTGGATTTCTCAAGCTGGCTGAATCCTGATGGCACCTCCGACGACCAGTGCACGGTCTATGATACCTTGCGTGGCGTGGACTTTGTCACACCGCGCGGCAGTACGTCTCTGATGGGGGGTTTCGGCTCGAGTTGGTCTCCTCCTCCACCTGGAGCGCCGCCTCCGCCCCCGGGTGCACCTCCGCCACCAGCGAATCCACAGCCGCCGGGCGCATTTGCACACGGGCAGTATTCGCCCCCGTCGCAGGGATTCGCGTCAGGCTCTAACACGCAGACCACGCCGGGCGGAAATGCCGGCTTGACTCACAAACAGACCCAATACACCTCCAAGCGGTTGGTCAATATACAATTGCCGGGCACTTACGGCGAGGAAGAAGGGGAGCTGGAAGTCATAGTCCAGCAGGTTCCGGAGCGGAAGGTGCGTCCCGGCTCGGCCGCATTGTTCGCAATGGCTCAGATGCCCCGGGTGGCCAGCACGCTCGTGGAGGCTACCGTGGCTCAGACCACAACGCCGGGGAAACTGTTCGGAAAGCGCTTCTTCGGCCCTTACCTTCGTACCGACGTCTTCGGCTTATGGGGCGACAACGACAGCCTGGTCGGCTTGCGCCTGCGACCGACTGCCATAGTCGGAGACTGGTACGTGGAACTCGGGGCGACCACATGGAACGACTTTGAAGGCAACTGGCACGCCCATCTGAGCGAAGGCTTTGCCGCCATAAGGCCCAAAGACAGCGAGATAACGATAGGTCGCCAGCACTTTCTGGAAGGGCCGGTCAACAACTCCGACCTGGGCACCATCATCGGCTTTGATACCATTGACGCCATCAGGTGGCGGCGAGAGTTGAATGAGCGCTGGAGCATGAATCTGGGGCTGGTACAGGATTACCTGCCATTTACCAACAAGGACTTGAGCGGCCATTTTGTCAGGCTTCAAACCAACATTGCCGAGGGCATGTTCGGCTTCAACTGGGTTCGTGAAAGCGGCAATGGCTCTGCCCACAGCGTTGACGTCTCGTTGCCGGCAGTGCCCGGCGCAATTGACCTTTACGGCGAATTCGGATGCAATAGCGAGGGCCGACACGTCGAGACATGGGGCATCTATCTGCCGGCACTCTACCAGAAGCACGACATAGATCTGTTTATCGAGAGAGCCTCCAGGACCGGTGAGGCAACGCTCCACTCACTGGTGGCGTACAAAGAGATCTCAGATGACACTACCGGCGTGCTGCTGTTGCAGAAGAGCTCGGGCACTCCGTGGAGCATCTCTGTGGGCGGCATGTTGGAATTCTGAGCGAATGGCTGCGACAGGCCCTGTAGAGTAGCAATGATCGCGTATAATCTGAGGTGAGGTGAAGCACGATGCAAAGACATCTGTATTGGGCACTGGCCCTAATCGCGACGGCCGGGCTATTGGTCGTGGCAGGCTGCGGCGGCGGCGGGGAAGGTGAACTGGCGGCAACAGGCGGCCTGAAATTCACGGTGAACTTTCCGCCGGTGCCGGACGGGGTGGAGCCGGCGGTAATCTATGAGGCGACAAACAGCATCACTATAGACATCACAGACCCGGCGGATGGCACGAATGTCGTACCTCAGGTGGTACTGAATCGCCCATCACCACAGGGCGGACAGGTAACAACAACAATCGAGGTCATCCCCATCGGCGAATGGCTGGTAAAAGTTCGGGGCTGGAGTCTTGAGGACGGTGGGGGCAACCTGCTGAGCCGCGTCTTCGACACGGCCATAATTCTCATTGGTCAGACTACGACTAAGACGATGACCATGGCGGGGTATCCCTACAGCATTGACTTATTTGCCTCGAGCAACCCGGTGCTGGTGGACCAGTTCACAAATATCTATGCCACTCCCAGAGCGGTCAACGGCGATGTCCTGCTGGGGACATATCAATACCAGTGGTGGTCCTCGGATGACACCATCGCCGACCTGGTCACGAATGGCCTTGTCGCCGTCAATGGTGCGACGGTGCCGGAGAGCAGCCAGCTCTTTGTCGGCATTGCCCGCGGCATCTGCGACATATTCTGCAAGTTGATACACACGGAGCCGGGCGGAGGTACTAGTCCAGAGCAGGCCGACGTCGTGGGCACACTCGCTCTGGCCGTAGATCCGAACATTGACGAGGTGATCGTATCTCCTGACACCATGGAGCTTGCCAGTGGCACCCACGCTGACGCCACTGCAACCGCCAAGTACAAAGGAAACGTGGTTACAAACGTCGAGTTCAGCTTTGCAAGCAGCGACACAGGTGTCGCAACCGTGACCAAAACTGCGGCCAATACCTGCCGCGTGGATGCGGTCAGTGGCGGCACCGCGACTATCACCGTCACCCAGCCCTACACCAGTGCGAGCGACACTATCGCCGTCAGGGTGCCTGAGGGTACGCTCGATGTCATCATCAGTGGTGCTCCGGGCGGGTAGAGCACTGCAGATGCCGCTGAGGTTACAACGGGCGGGGCAGAGTCGGGAGTCGGGCTGACGTGGACAGCTCAAGCCACCGGCTACAGAGCGAGACACCTTATCATCAGTACCGACAAATCGGCCACCTCGCTGATCGAGGGGGCCGATTTCGTATCAATCCATTGACGCCCTGCGCCAGTGTTGCAAGGAACTGGTGTAGCCGGCAAAGAAACTTGCACTCGCAAGAGCCTACATCAGGAATAGCGGATAACTGAGCTTCCGGTGCACGGATCATGAATAATATGTCAAAAAGTGGCTTCACGCTCATAGAGTTGCTGGTTGTCATTGCGATTATCGCTATCCTGGCCGCGATTCTTTTCCC
>JALGTY010000421.1 GCA_029821145.1 Candidatus Zipacnadia bacterium | reverse complement strand
GACCTCGCCCTTGGTCGGCTCCTTCCGGCTCCCAAATCCCCCCAGCCACACCGGTCCTTGTGGAGTAATCAGCGTTGTCGCGATGCCCACCTTCAGCGGCCCGGGCTCAGCCGGTTGGGCATGGCAAACGCCCGCATTCAGGCACAATACCAGCGCCAATACTACGATGACTCCAAATCGATTTCGCATCTCAATCAGCTCTCCTGTGTCCATTGACCTTTCCACAGCCCGCCGATGTCGTTGTGCCGTAATGGAGGGGCCTGCCGAAGGCGTACTCGGCGGAGCCGAGTACGCCTGAGACTGGCCCGCGTACTTGTACCGCACGCCTCCCAGGCTCTAACGGCATGTGGGCCGGCTGAGCGGAGCGAAACCGGCCCCTCCATTACGACAAACACCCGTTCCAGCCCTCGCCCGCCTCCTACTTCCCCGCCAGTTCCCTCGTCAACTCAATGGTCTTGGCGACCAAAATACCCTCTGCCTCTGCGGTGGTCCAGCTTGCTCCGTGGGTCTCATAGCCACCCTCGGCGAAAGAGGCGGCGTCGGCGACATAGCTCAGGTCCCGGTTCGAGTAGCCGTTGACCCACATCTTCAAATCCGACAGTTCGCGCTTGATGTGCAGGCCGATCTCAACGAGGATCTCGCCGTTGAGCCCTACGATGTAAACCTCGCCGATGCGGAGCACGTGGACTTCGACGGGGAAGAGGCCGCCCTTCGGCGTATCCTCGACTTGTTTCACCGTCGGTATGCCGGTCATCTCGCTGCGACCGCCGAGGTAGGTGCCTACAGGCGGCGGCGGGACCGACGTAGCGGCCACCACCGCCCGCCCCAGTTCGTGCCCGATCTCCGCAACCGTCTCCTTCGCCTCCAGCAAGACGTAACCAAAGCGCCCACTGGGCAAGCAGTACCGGGGCTTGATATCGCCGGCACAGCCCTGCAGATACATCGCCACGGCGTCGGGGTAAGCCGCTTCGATCCAGTCTCTGGCATAGCCCACGAAGTCGGGCCCGATCTCATACCCGCCCATGGTGGTGGGGTGACACGCATAGCCGAAGATTACCGCCCGCACCTTCCCTTCCGGCGTGAGCACCCGCAGCACCGGCACATCCGGGTCTATCGGTTTGCGCGGCTCAGGCCTCATGCCGACGTATTTGCCTTCGTCATTGAGTTGCCGGCGGTTGACGGCCATGGTGGATGAGCCGACCGTGTAGTCCAGCTTCGCTTCTTGCAGATCGTCAACCGCTGTCTGCAGGAGCCCGCAGATACGCTCCTCAAATACCGGCACATAATCGGCATTCCTGTTGCCCATCACTCTCGGGCCACAGTGGGTGTGGGAGCTGTTTATCATCATATGCTGGGGCGGGATGCCGAGCTTCTCCGCCACCTCCCGCACCTTTGCCACCTGGGAAACGTCGGTCTTGCAGACATCTATCGCCATGAGGCCGACGCGCGTGACGCCGTTGTCAAACACCACGCAGGAGGCCTCGATCTCCTTATAGACGCCTGTGGACGGTTTCTTATCACGTCCGGAGAAGCCCTGCATATACACTGAGCCTGCGGGCGTGATATCCACCGTCGCGATCCCCACCTTCAGAGTTCCTGCCTCGGCAGCTTGCGCGTGGCAGATGCTCGCACTCAGACACAACACCAGCGCTAATATCACGATGACTCCAAGTCCGCTTCTCATCTCAACCAACTCTCCTCTGTTCATTGACCTTTACGCTCCGTGCAGCGGAGCGGGGGGTCTGGGGTCTGCGACCCCAGCGGGGTGTGGGGCAGGGCCCCACGGTGTTGCCGTTTGCCTTCCGCCGTTTTGTGTTCTCCGTCTAGTTCTCCGCCAGTTGCCTCGTCAGCTCAATTGCCTTCGCAACCAGCACATCCTCCGCCCGCTCGTCGAAAGGACTGCATTTGACCTCGTAGCCTGCCTCCGGCATCTGTTTTGCTGTGACGATGTAGGCCAGCCGCCGGTTCGTATAGCCGTTCACCCATGTCGTCAGGTCCGACAGTTCCCGCTTGATCCGCAGTCCGATATCCACACACACCTCGCCATTCATGCCGATGATATACAGGTCCCCGATTCGCAGCACCTGCACTTCCGTTTCATGCGCATCTCTGGTCGGCTCCGGCTTCTTCAGCGGCAGCAGCGCAAACTCATGAACGCCGCGCAGTATCGGCTCCAGCGGCCGGCACGGCACACACGTCGCACAGACTACCGCCCGGCCCAGCTCGTGCCCGATCTCTTTCACTGTCTCCAGCGGTTTCTCCAGCAGTACATAGCCGAAGCGGCCATTCGGCTTGGTGTACCGCGGCTTGATATCCCCGGCGCAGCCCTGTAAGTACACCGGCAGGCAGTCCGGATACGCCGCCGCAATCCAGTCCCGCGCATAGCCGGGAAAGTCGGGCCCGATCAAGTACCCGCCCATTGTGGTCGGATGGCAGGCGTAGCCGAATATCACCGCACGCACCTGCCCCTCCGGTGTCAGCACCCGCAAGATCGGAACATCCATATCAATCGGCCCGCGCGGCTCCGGCCGCATCCCGATGCACTTGCCTTCTGCATTCAACTGCCTGCGGTTGACGGCCATCGAGCTGCTTCCTATCGTGAAATCGAGCGTCGCCGGCTGCAGGTCCGCCACTGCCGGTTCGACCAGGCTGCAGATCTTCTCCATGAAGACCTGCGGATATCCGCCCTCAACATTCTTCTTGTGCCACAGGTGCGGCCCGCAGTGCGTGTGCGAGCTGTTCAGCATCATCTGCTCCGGCGGGATCCCGAATTTCTCCGCAACCCCGCCATATATACTGACCCTGCGGGCGTGATGTCCACCGTCGCGATGCCCACCTTCAGCGGCCCGGGGGCATCCGCCTGACCGTAGGTCACGGCGATGCTCAGATACAGCATGAGTGCCAATACGACTGTGGCTGTCAAAGAAGCTCTCATATTCATCAGTTTCCCTTCGCTACTCGTTTGAAGCCCAATACGCCCGCCTGTTTCATCGCTTCAGCCCAGCGGATCGCCCGCGCCGGCTCTATCGGCTTGCCCTCGCCTTCCAGCTTCGTCAGCCGGCAGATCTCCAG
>JALGTY010000420.1 GCA_029821145.1 Candidatus Zipacnadia bacterium | reverse complement strand
CTTGTCCGAATGTTGCACATGCTTGACTTTGCTGAGAAAGCCTTGGCTATGTGCGCAGGGAGAACGCGGTCCGACATGGATGCGGATGAGATGTTCAGTCTCGCAGTCACTCGCCTGATAGAACTCGTGGGTGAGGCAGCGAGTCATGTTCCCCGTGAGGTACAACAATCGTATCCACAAATCCCTTGGCCGAAGGTGGTAGGCATACGTAATCGTCTCATCCACGGCTATGACTACGTGGATTACGACAGACACTACTCATACCGTCCATATTCACGGCAGGCACGGCTGATGGTAAGAAAATTCTCCTGCCAGCGGTCCTCGGGTACGTCCTCGGTGATGCCGATTATCAGCTTCTGTGCGCCGGCGTCCTCGTCTATCATCCGGCACGCCTCGTCGTAGATCTCCTGCTGCGTCCCGAGATGCACGGATGACGGGAAGTTCGTCCACAGCGCCTTCTCGGGCCAGGCCTTGCGCGCATCGGCGATGCTCATGTCGGTATCCGGCGCTGGCGTGAAGGCCTCGATGTAATCAAGCTCCGAGTCGGCTATCAGGTCGGCCAGCAGCCCGCAGTTGTCATCCAGGTGGCATCCGTACACCTTCCCGTTTTCGTGCAGCATCCGTCCGAACTCGTTATACAGGGGCAGTACCAGCTCCTCGAACCGCTGCCGCCCGACGATTTGCGGGCTGATGTTGCCGCAGTATTGCACGAACTGAAACGGCCCTTCTGCCATCACCTTGAAGGCCCTGCGATCTTTTGCCGCCAGCGCCTCGTACAGTTCCATCACCTGCTCGCGGCGGTCGGTCCACTCAACGCAGAAGGTCTCCACGCCCAGGTAGGTGTAGATGATGGCCTGTAGCGGCGAGTAACCGATGGTCGCGCGCAGGACTACGTCGTCCCCCAGCCATGCCTGAGCCTGGTCGTAGGTCTCGTAGGTCGGCTCGAACTGCGTATCTTCGGCCAGAGCGATGAGCTTCGGGTAGTCCTCCGGCCCCTTGAACGGCAGCTCGTGCCGCCAGGAGGTGAACCCGGCCGGCTCGCTGATATTCTCCAGGTCGCCCTCGGGAGTGTGAGTGATCGTCTTGACCAGGCTCTTGCTCGTTTCGGTGTCCGTGTAACTGATGGTCTCGGTCGTGCAGTTGGTGGTGGTAGACTTCATAGGGCTGAAGCGGCGATTGTGAATGCACAGGCCTTCATTGCGCAATTGCCGCTCGACCTCGCACTGCGGCAGCATGCCTTCATAGACCGTAAAGGGCACATGGTCCGGGCCTATGCCATTGAGCACGGCTTCCACACGTTCACGCGGCGTCATTTCCATGCTAACCCACCTTGAATTCCGGAATTCGCTGATGTCACTTTCTCGACCGTAAATGCCGTTGCCGTTGTAGGGGCGCACGGCGTGCGCCCGAGAAACTCGCAGAGATTGGGAACTGTCCCTTGTTTCGCCAGGCCGCCGGTCGGGGACCCACTCCACAGGAGTGGGTGAGGCCGGGGGTGAGGGCTGCCGTTGCCGTTCTCCCCCTCCCGTGTCGGGAGGGGGGCCGGGGGGGTAGGTGTCGTTGCCTCCGCAACGCTCCCACTTCCCTAACTAATGACCGCATGCCACAGGCTTGCGCGCCGTAGCTTTAGCGAAGGCGGAAGCCTTGGCGAAGGCGGGGCTTCCCAGCCTGTGGGCCGTTGCTGTTGTGGTTTCCCCCTCTCCCTGTGGGAGAGGGGGACAGAGGGGGTGAGGGCCGCCGTCGCCGTTGTAGGGGCGCAATTCATTGCGCCCAATGACGGACCGCCCGCCTACGCGTACTTCTCCGCTATCCCGATTGCCAAGCGGGCCCACTCCCGCAGTCGTTCCCGCCGACCCCACAACGTCTCTAGCTCTCGCAGCACCACCTGGTAGTAATGCCCCTGCAGCCGCTTCAGACCCGACTCAAGGTGCTGCCGGTGCTCCTCCAAATCCTCAGGCATCGTGACCTGGGTCGAGGACTGCCGCCACATTATCGTGTAATTCCCGCCGCAGGCTTCGATGACCTCGTTCAGGTCCGTCCAGAAGGAGCACACGAAGATGCGCAGGTTCGGAATCCGCAGCACGATCTCAGTCTTGGTAGTCAGGTTCTCGCAGCAGCCGTACTGCACCGCGCCGAACTGCTGGAACAGCACCTTCTGGTAATTCAGCAGGAACTCTTCCTGCATCGCGGGCGAGACCTGGTCGAATTCCTGGCTATTGGCCGCGACCCACAGATTGTGCAGTCCTACCGGGCCATCGGTGGGCGGCTCGTTCAGCGGATCGCTGCAGAACATCGGCTCGTGGTGATTGGTGGTCAGTATGCCGGAGTCTTCGGCTGCGCGCTGGGCACGCAAGACCCCCTCGGTGAGTTTCGCCATGGCCCGGTGCACCAACTCCGGCCGAAACGCCATATCCTCCATCATCGGCGCCATGCCGCGCAACTGCTCGAGATAGACGCTGAGTTGCGGGCCCAGAGGCGGTGAGCCGGTCATGCGCACCGGCATCACCTCACCCAGCAGGTCCGCCATCCGCGAGGCCGCCCGCTCTGTTTCCTCCAGGTCGCACGTAAACTCCGGCACGCGGATTCTCTCATAATCCTCAGGCGTCTCAATGGGATGGTGATAGCGGAAGCCACCCAGCTCCGTGGTGCCAGTCGAGACGTGCGTCGGCAGGCCCCAGGTATGCTCGGCGTCGCATTTCCAGACCGCGCCGACGCCCCACCAGGGCTCAACGATATGGTCATCCCCGACCCAGTCCTTGTACAGATGCTGGCGAAGGGTGTACTCGACGCTGCGGCACAGCGGATCGGTACACTGCAGCGCGTCCTGGGAGATTATCTGGCTCCAGACGCCGGCGGGTCGGCACCAGACCGGGGCACGGTCCGGCCGACGCCGCTCATTGACATCCCGCCAGCGTTGCCTGCGGGCCTCATATTCCTCGCTGGTGGCGAGTTCCATGACCCGTGCGGCAAGCTCACGCACGATGGCCTGATCTCTGGAAGGAAAGCCGCCGCTCTTAGCAGCCATGAGTATCACCTAGTGGTTCGTGCCACACGTCCGCGCAACATCACAAACACGCCGTTGCCTTGTGGAGCCATGAGTATCACCTAGTGGTTCGTGCCACACGTCCGCGCA
>JALGTY010000419.1 GCA_029821145.1 Candidatus Zipacnadia bacterium | reverse complement strand
GGAGATGATCGAGCTGGTGCAGACGCTGCTTGACAAGGGCCATGCGTACGAGCGCGAGGGCAGCGTCTATTTCGACATTGCGAGCTTCAGCAAGTATGGCCGGCTTTCGGGAACGGATCTGACGCAGAGCGATTCGGCGTGCGCTTTCAGCCGCATAGATGCCGACGAGTACGACCGCGAGACTGTCCGAGACTTCGGGGTCTGGAAGGCATCCAAAGAAGGCGAGCCCTCGTGGGACAGCCCCTGGGGTGCGGGCCGGCCCGGCTGGCACATCGAGTGCTCGGCGCTGTCCATGAAGTATCTGGGCGCAACGCTTGCACACCGGCGCGGTGGACCTCATCTTCCCGCACCACGAAAACGAGATCGCCCAGAGCGAGGCGGCCACCGGCCAGACATTCTGCCGCGTCTGGATGCATCCGGCCCATCTCATCGTCGAGGGCCAGAAGATGTCCAAGAGCCTCGGCAATTTCTACACCCTGCGCGACCTGTTGGAGCAGGGCTTTGAGCCGATGGCGATCCGCCACCAGTTACTCACTGCCCATTACCGTCACCAGCTCGATTTCACCATGCAGAGCCTCCGGGAGAGCACCCAGGCCCTGCATCGGCTGTGGGACTTTGTGGACCGGCTCAACTCCTCGCCGGCCCAGGGCACGCACAATCAGTGGATTGCCGACGCGGTGGACAAAGCCTACGCTGATTTCGAGTCTGCGATGGATAATGACCTCAATGTCCCGGGCGCTACCGGGGCCGTTTTCAGCCTCATGGGCGAGGTCAACGCCGCGCTGGTTGACGGCGACCTGGACGCGCAGAACGTCGAAGAGGTCAATGGCTTCCTGGACAAGGCCGATTCGGTCCTCGGCTATATCGCCCACGAGAAGGGGGCCCTCGACGCGGACATTGAGGCCTTGATTGCGCAACGCGAGAGTGCTCGTGCAGACAGGGATTTCGGCCGCGCCGATGAGATACGGGATCAGCTTATGCAGATGGGCATCATCCTGGAGGACACTCCTGACGGCACCCACTGGCGCCGCACCGACTAGCTTCTATGTCCTCGTCATCCCTCGGCTCGAGCATCCCAATAATTATCCCGTGGGTCGGGCCATCCTCCCCGCCTCCGTTGCCGTTCTCCCCTCTCCCTCTGGGAGAGGGGCCGGGGGTGAGGGCTGCCGTTTTCCCCTCTCCCGGGTACCCGCGCCAAAGGCGCGGGTGAGAGAGGGGAATCAAAGGGGTGAGGGTGCCGCTTCCAGCCACAGCACGATATCCTGCTCAAAGCCTGGCACCGACAGCCTTAGTCGCCCGTGCCGCGACCGCACCGCCTCCACTTCGCTCAACTCTCCCGTTTTCGGATCGTACCATCGCGCCTGGTATTCCCCGTCCGGGACTGTCATGCGGATCTGCCTTATCGGCTCTCCCAGTACATAGACAATATAACACCGGCCAACCTTGGCCAATGCCATGGCATAAGTGTCTGGCCCGGGCTGCCTGACGCAGTCATCCGCCGGCGCCATTTCCCAAAATGGCACGCGCTCGATGAAGCTGCGCAAGTGCCGCCCGCCCTCCAGGATTTCTGGCGGCGGAGGCCGGGAGGGCTCGCCGTCTTCGTTAGTCTGGCCGGTTCCGCGCCAGTGCGCAAAATCGTAGAAGTTCACATGCCCGCCCGCCGTGAAGTCCCCCCACATCATCTTGCGCACGAAGTTGGGATCATCGGTGCTCTGGTTCGCGTACAGGAAGAACTCGTTGTGGGTAATCGGCTTGCCGGCGCGGTATTTCAGCAGCACGTCGTGGTGGTTCTTGATGTCGGCGTCGGTCGCATACAGTCCGCCCCCCTTGCCCCATCCCCGGTGCTTCACCACGATGTCGTTTGGCCCGCTGACAGGATCGAAGGACGACATCTGCTCACCTGCTGAGACCAGGCGGGAGGGATACTCGAGATGGTCGTGGATAAAATTCACCAGGTGCGTCACCCATTTTCGGCCCCCGGTCTCATTGGCGATCTCGTAGATTACGTTGTCGAAGTCGGCGGTCTCGGCCAGCACCTTGGTGACATACGTCTCCTGGATGGCGAGCAAGGCGGGATTGTTGAGTGCTTCGTCGGTTTCCGGTTTGCTCGGCTCCAGGCCCAGTTGATTCACGTTATTGCGGTCGTTGTAGAGGCACTCTCGCCAGCCGCGCTTGCCGGTTCGCTCAAAAAGCGTCAACTCGACATAGATGCCGAGCTCCCGCGCGCGAGCGAGAAAGGGCCTGATTCTGGTGCGGAAATAGTCCTCGTTGAAGCGCGTCAGGTCGAACTTCGGCTTCCCGTCGCGGGCCAGACCGGGCCCGGTGCGGACAAAGACCCACGCCGGGTTTGACAACTGCGCCGGATACTCCGCAGCCGCATTGATACCGCCCCACTCGGCCACATCCTGTCTGACATAGTTGAAGCCGTGATCGTGCAGCGTCTGCAGGTAGTTCCGCCAGTCGAAGCCCTTCTCGTTTTGCCAGATGAAGAGCGCCTGTCGGTCGGACGCACCGAGCAGATAGACGTGCTTGGTGCCATCACGGAAGTAGTAGGGGTATTCGGGGTCAATCTCAAGCTGCGCCTGCGCCGCGCCGGTGATCAGACACAGTGTGATGACGGCCACTCTCAGCAACATGACTTACTCCCCAAGCGAGATTTCCCATATTCCGGCCTGTCGGCTCTAGTCTTCTTTGCCGGCTCCAGCAATCCCTTGCCACACCCTGATACACGCCAAACTGCGAGACTAGCTGATCCTGCAGCGCCCTGCACGCCCTCCCTCGAATACTCTCGCGTGGCACAGGCTCTCCAGCCTGTGAGTTGTTGCCGTTTTCCCCTCTCCCTCTGGGAGAGGGGCCGGGGGTGAGGGGTGCCGTTGTCCCCTCTCCCTGCGGCGGGTACCCACTCCCAAGGAGTGGGTGAGGCCGGGGGTGAGGGCCGCCGTTCGCAGAAAAACCCGAAAAGCATCACAAATATTTCCCATCATCATCTGGTAAAACGCCTCGCTCGCAGAGCCTCTACTAGTGGGACATATCATTCCCGGTGCACCTTTCCGCTCCCCGTATCGCGAGATCTATTGGATTACCCAATAGAAAAAATAGAAAAAATCCGCGTTATTGTTTGCTGGTTTAGTTGCTGGCAACTAAAGTAGATTTACTCCCCCCTAGTAGCAAAGCCCGTAGGATCAGGGGCTCGTGGCGTCGGCGACCACTTTGCTCCCCCCTAGTAAAACCGCCAATAAGCGCAATTTGACCCCCCTCAGCAAGGGGGTGCTCAGGGGGGGCAAACAAGCGCCACTTGAAGTGAGGCCCGTCCCGGCTTTAGCTCTGGGGGACTGTCCCTTCAGGGACTGTCCCCTGCCTCCACGCAGGCAATCACCCGATAAACAGAGAATCTATTCACCAGAGGGCTCCGGTAGCAGCAGGCCCGATACCCGCAATCACCTTGCCAGAGGTGCCCGAGATGACACATAAAGAACGCGTGCTTGCCGCCATCCGCAGACAGCCGCACGACCGCCTGCCCTTCTGCAGCCGCATCGAGCTGTGGTACAACTTCCACGCCAACCAGGGCACACTTCCACAGCGCTACCAGGGCATGTCGCAATGGGACATCCAGCGCCGGCTCGACATCGGCCTGGTGGGGTACTACGGAGCCGGCGAGGACCTCTTCACCCTGCAGCACCACGATATGGACTACCGCGAGGAAACGCTGCCGGACGGGAGCGTTGTGACGGTCGAGACGCCGCACGGCACCCTCCGCGCCGCCTGGCAATTCCCCGCCGAACTTAAGGGCAGCGCCTCCATCACCATACAGACCGAGCACTTCTTCAAATCCCCTGACGATTACCGGCCTATGCCAGGCTGCCTGAGGCGATCGGCGATGACGGCGTGGCCTTGCCCTGGACCGGCAAGGTGCCGATCCACATGCTCATGGAAGAGCACATGGGCTATGAGACCTTCTATTACGAATGGCATGACCACCGCGACCAGGTCGAGGCGCTGCACGAGGCGCTGTGCGAGCAGCAGCTAGAGATAATGCGTATAGCCGCCGGCGCCCCGTGCGAGATCGTCGAGGTCGGCGGCAACTACGATGAGCAGATGACCCCGCCACCGATATTCGCAAGCCACATGCTTCCGTTCTACCACCAGGCCTGCGAGATACTTCATGCCGGCGGCAAGCTGGTGACTCTTCACGGCGACGGCAACATGGAGAAGCTGCTGGAGCTTATTGCGCAGACGGGCGTGGAC
>JALGTY010000418.1 GCA_029821145.1 Candidatus Zipacnadia bacterium | reverse complement strand
GTCGGCTTGCCCGAGGATGCCATAGCTGCGCTGAAGGCTTATCTGCTGGCCGGCGGCAGTGTCATCATGGAGCAGCACGCTTTGAATGGCTTCCGTGGCCTGCCCATCCGCGGCGGCGGAGCGCCCAAGGTCCCTGAAATCACCATCACCGCAACAGACCACCCCATCACCGCCGGATTTGCCGAAGGTGACAAAATCGCCTACGGCGGCTCGGCCAAAAGGGTGGTCATCAACGAACCCGAAGTCGCCAAGGTCCTCGCAGACACGGCCCAAGGCCCCGGTCTGGTAGTGGTCACCGCCGGCCGCGGGCAATTGATATATTCATCAATCTGCCTGTCCCTGGTGGCCGGTAATAGAGCACCGCACAATAAGCTGCTCAACCAGAGTCTTGACGCGGCGTCGGCTTACGATCCGGCCACCAATCCGCAGGCCAGCGTTGCGCCGATCTTGTCGCTACTGGCGGTCGAGCAGAAAGCCGTGTCCAATGCGCTTGAGAACACGCGTCGTCTCGACGTTAGCGTGCCATACCGTACCGCAGCCGACGCCGAGGAGGCTATTAGCCGGCTGGCGCACCTACGCCGCAGTTCGGGTGCTGCCACCGACATGGCAAGCATTGGCCGTGCTCTTTCTGTAGCTCACCGCGTCATCAAGGAAATGGAAGCCATGCTGATTCAACATGTGACACAGAACCCTTTGCCGCTTCCGGCGGATTGCTACGACATGCGCGTAGTGGGTACGGGCTACCCAGCAGATTTGAGCCCAGAAGGTGCCGACGAATTGGCTGCCGAGTACTATTCACTCGGTGCCAATTTCGTGCTGACCGAGGGCCACCGCCAGCACATGCAGCCGCTGAATGAGGGCATGGCCGCCACCAGGAACCTCGTCGAGGCCTGTCACAAATTCGGCATGCGCGTGGTGCATCACAATACCTGTGCGTTCATATCCGGGGAGATGCCGGAAGAGTGGCACAAGTGGGCACAGCGGGACGCCCGCACCGGTGAGATGGCGATTTGGGGAAAGCGCAATATAAACCTCTTCTGCATGAGCAACCCGCAGTTTCGCGCTGAGTACTTCGCCCGCTGCCGCGATTTCAAAGAGCAGACCGGAGTTGACGGCTTTATGACCGACGAGGTCGAGTGGCTGCCGAATTGGTTCATCTGCGGCTGCGATGTGTGCCGACAGAATTTCACACAGGAGACCGGCTTCACACTGCCCTCCGGCGAAGAATCAGAGCATTGGGGCAACTTCGACAGCCCGCTGTGGCGGGCCTGGATTACGGCCCGGATGCGCTGGGTGGGCGATTTCTATGAGGCATTCAAGGAAGCAGTTGTGGACGAAGATGATGTGTGGTTTGGCTGTCTGGCCGGCGGCGCGGGGATCAACATGCCGGTCAACTGGGGCGACGAGCTGGAGGAGTTCATGCGCTCCCATAACATCGCGTTCTTCGAGAGCTGGAGCCATCATGACTATCACATGTGGCTGGCCGAGGCCCCACGCATGGCCTACTATTCGGGGGCCGGCGTCCATTTCCAGACTCCCGTCCTCAGCCTCTTCTACCCGAACGACGACAACGACTTCATCTTCATCTGGGGTTACATCAAGGCCTTCGGTCACAACATCTGGATCAGCGAGCCCTACAAGAGCACCGAGACATGGGGCGAAGCCCTCAACTTCGAGCGCGACCACAGCGCAGTCTATTATCGCGGGGCCAGCATCGCCGACACAGCGGTGCTGTTCTCCCGCCGCACGCGCGATCTGTACTATCCGACTCACCGCGACAGCTTCCTCACCGAATGGCGCGGCTGGGGCCAGATCCTGACTGCTGCAAACCATCCTTACGACGTGATACTCGAAGGCGACGTGACGGACGAGCGGCTCAGCCAGTACAAGCTGCTGATACTGCCCGCCTGCGTGTGTATGTCTGCCGAGCAGGCCGACGCGGTTGCTACGTTTGTGCGCGGTGGCGGGAATCTGATCGTCGCCGGCGAGGCGGGGATATGGGACCAGACCGGCAAGCCACGGCCGCAACCGCTGCTCAGAGAGCTTTGTGGCGTCAGCGTGGGCAAGGCCGACCGCCTGACCTATACCATATCCGCACCCACAGACAGCAACCTGAGCTCGGCACTGGCCGGCAAGCAAATCGAGGAGGGTCTGCTGGCCACGGTCAGCGGCACCACAGCCGAGGTCATCAGTGAAGCGCAAGTCGCCGGCGGGACCAGGCCATTTCTGCTCCGCAACAGCTTCGGCAAGGGCACGGTCCTGACCCTCACCGGCCGCCTGGGAGCTCTCAGTAACCAGGATCGAACCCTCGGCCGCAACAGGGAGCCGGTTGCCTTCAAGGACACGCGCGTCCCGGAAGCCTGCGAGTTGACTCTCGACCTCATCGAGCTCGCCCATCCTCAGCCGTGGCCGTTGCAGGCTCCGTCAACCGAGGAGTGCGGCCAGATGCTTGGCTGCCTCTCCCACAAGCTGCCCTCCGGCCGACAGGCCATCGTCATTCATCAGATTAACATCTCCGGCGCTGTCTTGGAGCACGGCCAGGAGGTCAGAGTCTGGCCTGACGATGTCACATATCCGAAGACCGAGCCTGTGGAGGTGACGTTGCGCACAAAAGCCGCCCCGGTCTGCGCCTATGCCATATCGCCTGACTACGAGGCAGAGCAACTCGATACCAAGGCGGGGGAATATCCGGGCATCCCGGTGGAGTTATCGCATCAGGACGGCGAGACCCGGCTGCAATTGCCGGCACTAGGGCGTTATGCAGCGGTGGTAATCGAGCTGGCCGACTGACCTCATTCCGAAATTCACGCTTTACGGGAGCGGTATCCTCGGTATCCTCGGCCCTATCTTGATGCCCGGACGCGGATGGATTCTCATTCTCAACGGCGTTTTCGA
>JALGTY010000043.1 GCA_029821145.1 Candidatus Zipacnadia bacterium | reverse complement strand
GCGCCCATTACCGAGCCGGCGGTCGCCCCGTTGCAGTCCGTGTCCCAGCCGCCCATCACCGCAATGCAGATCGCCTGCCCGAAGTCGCCCTCACTGTGCAGCAGTCCCATGAGCACCAGCGCGGCGTTGTTGATAGTGTGTACCGGGTGGTAGTGGCCGTAGGTAGCATTTATCCGCTCCCAGGTGTCTTCCCAGGAGGCATCCTGTTTGCACCACTCCACGACATCGCGCGCCATTTCAGTAAAGCGTGACTCTTCGGACACTACCTGCAGCGCACGTTCGATTACCGCGTCAATCTGCCGGTATTCGCTGACCAGGCTTTCGGCCAGCATCGCGGCAAAGAATATCTCTCCGTATATGCCATTTTTCACATGTGACAGCGAGGCATCCTGGTAGGCCAGTCGTGCAGCCTGATACGGCCATCCCGGGCACACGTAGCCGAAAGCATCGGCCCTGATCTGCGCCCCGATCCACTCGCGGTAGGGGTTCCACATCAGTGCCGTCTGTCCTGGTGGGACATCCATGACCAGATTCCGATACGCGGCGCGCTCGGCGGTATATGTCTTGTGGTACGGCAGCCGCAGCAGCCACTCTTTGCCAACGTCCGCCGGCGTAAGCTCCAGCCCGTAGGTCTTCACCAGATGCAACCCCCCGCCGGCGTAAGCTCCAGCCCGTAGGTCTTCACCAGATGCAACCCCAGTATCGTATAGTCGGTGTCATCGTCGCGGACCGAGCATGTTATGTTCTGTCGCAGGCAAGGATCGGCGGGCGGTCTGTAGGCAACTCCGCCGGTGTCTTCGATGACGGGGAAATAGTCCTGCAAGGGATATTCGCCGGCCATCTCAAGCAGGCGCTCAATCTCATCCCGCAAGCGGCCCTCTACCGGCTTGCCCACCATGCAGCCGGCACAGCGGCCCAGCCACGCGCCGTGGATGCGGTCGTGTAGCGACGATTGCTCCGGCAGCAGGGCGGGTTGTGCAGGAAAGCGGGGACAGGCAGCTATTATTTCGTCCCATGCCGTAGGCTCGGTGTAGAGGTAGTCAGGCCACTGCGGGACTTCAGGTGCCAGCCGCCAGAACTCCTCCAGAGCCTCTTCGGCCAGCGCTTCATCGCCCGACTCAGCCTGGGCGTACAACGTGTGCAGAGCCTCGACTTGCCGGCCTTCCTGCGCCAGCTGATCCAGCTCCGCCGCTGCGAGGTTGCGCAAGGTTTCCAGGGAAAGTCCTGTCATCGCAGTTCTGCCTCGTTTCGAATACCAGGTGGCACGCCTTTAGCCGAATAATTCACAAGACGCGTGGCTCGGCCTGACCTGCGCCAAGCGCAGGTCAGGTGAGAACGGGGGTACCCGCGCCGCAGGCGTGGGTCAGTTCTCAGCTTCCAGCCCGAGGTCGTTGCGGCCTGTCTGTCCAATCTTGCCAACTGTCCCATTTCACTCACGAATAGTCGAGGTCAGGCTCGAGGATGTGATTCATCATAGACCTGCTTCTTGTGCAGGTCGGAAACGTGGGTGTAGGTCTCGGTCACGGACAGGCTGGAATGGCCCAGCATCTCCTGGATGGCACGCAGATCCGCCCCGCCATGCAGCAGGTGAGTGGCGAAGCTATGGCGCAGCGTGTGAGGAGAAACGGTGTTCGGCAGTCCGGCTGCGGCGGCGTGCTGTTTGAGCATCTTCCAGAAGCCGGCCCTGGTAAACGGCCGGCCAAGACGGGTCAGGAATATCGCGCTGGTGTTGCCGTGTTTGTCGAATTCGGCCCGGGCGGTGGTCATGTACCGGCTTACCAGCTCCAGGGCAGCGGGGGCAACCGGCACCAGCCGCTCCTTGCCGCCCTTGCCCTTCACGCGCACAAGCTGCTCCTCGACGTTGAGGGCGTGGATGTCGAGGTTGACCAGCTCCGAGACGCGCAGGCCGGTAGCATAAAGCAGTGTGATCATTGCTGCATCCCGCAGGCCTTTGGGGGTGCTGACATCCGGGACCTGCAGCAGCCGCATGCACTGCTCCTCGGAGAGCACTTCCGGCAGCCGCTTGGAGAGGCGCGGGCCGTCAACATTGGCCGTCGGGTCGGTGTCAGTGAGGTCCTCGCGGAGCAGGAACTTGTAGATTTGGCGTATCGCGGTGAGCTTGCGTGCCACGGTGCCGCGTTTCAGGCCCAGCTTGCGCAAATGGCCCAGGTAATCAATGACCTGCTGGCGGGTGGCGGTGCGGACGCTATCCTGGCCGGCGCCGCGCAGGAAGTTGGTGAAATCGCGCAGGTCGCGCCGGTAAGCGGTCACCGTGTTTTCTGCCAGCCCGGCATCGGCGACCAGGTACCTTAAGAAGGCGTCAATATCCTGCTGCAAGGTCCGGCTCCCCTAAGCGTTCAGAGCTTGCTGCAACGAGGTCTCCTCATAATCCAACAGCGGGTGCTGCGGCTCGCCGCTGACGATGCCTCGGATGAACACGCGAGAGCCACGGTGGTCGGTGAGGGCGGTGACTATCACCCCGTGGTTGTGTGCGTCGAGCAGCGTCAGCGCAAAGCTCAACTCCCCGCCGATTTCTTCGCTGCTGTTGAAGCGCGACAGCCCGACGCGCTGTGCAGTTGGGCAAGGTCGGTCTCAATTCGGGCCAAAATCTCCGAGGGCGCTTGTTGGGTAATCAGCGCCTCCAACTGGTCAACCCGCTCGGGAGCGCTGAGCTGCTTTGCCTGCCAGGCCAACACCAGCGCGGCAGCGGCTGCTATCAGAGCAGCGCCTGCCATGGCGATCGCTAAGTAATCCACCTAGCCTTCCTCCTCAGTCTGCCGTCTGCGCACCGCCCTGCGGTCCATGGTAAGAACGACACCGTCGGCGATCTTGAGTTGGACCGTCTTGTCCAGCACCCGCACGACGGTGCCGTAGATCCCGCCGGCAGTGATTACCTTATCGCCGTTCTCCAGCGACTTTACGAGCTCGTTGTGTTTGTCCTGGCGCTGCTTGGCGGGCCGCATGATCATGTACCAAAACAGCGCCAGCATGGCCACCGCGAATATCAGCGGCGGCAACAGTTGGCGCATCTCGAGACCTTCTAACATATCCATTCTCTCCCAACCGGTCTGTACGCATCAGATGGTGCAATTCTACCACATATCGAGGCGTTCTTGCACGAGCGGATATGCTGCGGTCGGTAGGACAGGTGACCCGCTTCGCGGGTACCCCGCCTGTCCAAAGCCATCCGCCTGACCTGAGCTTGTCGAAGGTTGGCTGTCCCAGCCCCCGACAGGCGAGACGCCTGTCGTACTGGTAGGAAGCAAAGGTGGTTTTGTAGGGGCGCAATTCATTGCGCCCACTCAGCAGCCGCGCGGAGGGCGTGATAAATCACGCCCCTACGAATAGCTACAGCCGGCCTCTTGTGACCTACCGACATTCTCTAGATGCGCCCCTCGCAAACCCAAGTATCCTTTCCTCCATCCACTGCAGCACGCCATCCGGCACACAAAAGGGCTCGCGACAATTGGCGAGCCCAAATCATAGCCAATCTGGCAATGCCACCTATAGCAACCTAGCGCCGCCCGCAGACCAGGTCCCATACTTTGCGGCCGGCGTCGTGCATCGTGTGCATGTTAGGCGCTTTGGCCTCGCGCGGCACGCACTCGCCACTGTTCAAGATCATCCCGCCGGTAGCCATCATCCGCACCAGCCGGTCGGTCTCGGCGGCAACCTGTGAGGCCGACGCCTCGGTCAGCAGGCCAATCGGGTCAACATTGCCCATGAGAGCGATCCGCTCACCGAGCTCTCTGCGTACCTCGGCCATATCCAGCCCTGGTCCCGGGCTCAGCACACTCGGCTCGGTCAGCGCCTGCAGCCGCAAACCCGCAATCTGCTCCTCGGAGTTGTGCAAAAAGACGAACGCCCCGGCCTCCTTGAACGCCTCGCATACCCGCTTGCACGGCTGCAGGGCCCACTGCTCAAACTGTCTCGGCGATATCATGTGCGTCGAGGCGTTGCAGTCTCCGTACCACAGCGCCTGTGCGCCGGCGTCAATCTGGGCCAGCCCCCATGAAACGGCCTGCTCCTCGCCGAACTTGAGCGCGTCCTTGACGAGGTCTGGATCGTCAGCCAATTTGAACATCGTCTCTTCGATACCGAAGGTCAACGTCACTGCCGAGAATGGCGCCGCGACACGTCCCGTGATACATTTCTCGTCACCGCATGCCTCGCGCAGGCCGGCTATGGCATCCAGCAACAGCGGCATCCGCGCTGAGTTCTGCGGGTTGGGCACCTTCAAACGCGCAAGCGTCTTGCTGTCAAAGGGCAGATAGTCACAGGTCGCCGGCACGATGTTTTCTCCGGCCTTGACTCCGACACCCAGAGCCTCGAACTCCAACGTATCGTCAACATGCAGCCATGCCCAGTCCCAGCCGAATTTGTCCATGACTTCGAGCTGGCACCGGATTATACTTTCCGGCGTCGAGATGTATTCGGCGTATGTCAGGTCGCAGTATTTTGCATCAAATTCCTGGCTCAAGCAAAATACCGGCAGTTCCTCCGGAATCTGCAAGTCAACGCACCGTTGGATGTCTTCCATCAAACTCATCGCGCTATGTCCCCTCCTGCACGTTCCTGTGGTCTAGAGAATTCTATTTCATCATGCGCCTGCCGAAATCCTTTATTTGTGCATAAGAAGCGGATACGGGATGTCGTGGGGAGGCGGTAATTACTCACCTTGTGGCCTGCAAAGGAAATGCACATGCAGGGATGCCCCGCCTCCGCTGGGCTATGGCGCGCAAGCTTGTCATCCAGGCTTCTTAGAGTGGCACAGCCCTTCTTGCTAGCCTTCCTGGACGACAGGCTTCCTAGCCTGTCGAGGTCTGTCCGAACAGCAACGGCATGGACAGGCACGGATGCCTGTCCTCCAGGACAAACTTTTGGGGGGGGAGTCGCCACCTGCTGCCTTGCCTGTCCGCTCTTCTAACGTCCCAATCTGAGCAGTTACGAGAGCCGCGTCACAGTTTTGGCAAGAAGCTGCTGCGAAGCATTCGGTGCATCCACAATGCCCGTTGGTGACGTAAGGAGGCTTATCTGAGGGGACTACGTCATCTGTGGAAGGCGCTGGCCAATATCTCCAGCACCAGCTCCTGGTAGCTCATTCCTAGCGCTTCCGCTTCATGGGGAACGTCGGAGGTCTCGGTCAGACCGGGCATGCTATTGATGTCGTGAATCCAGATCTGGCCGTTGCTATCGAGGTGCATGTCACAACGGCTGATGCCGTGGCATCCTGTCACCTGGTGGGCTTTGAGGGCAACCTGTTGCGCCTGAACGGCGTGGTGTTCGGAGATCCGCGCCGGACAGATCAGGTCCGTCATGCCTTTGGTGTACTTGGCCTCGTAGTCGTAGAACTCCCTGTGCGGCACCAGTTCCAGCACCGGCAGCGACCGCGTCCGCTCATGCCAGCCCAGCACGCCCACGGTAATCTCGGTGCCGTCAGTGAACTTCTCAAACAGGCTGCGGCCATACTGCGAGATCAGCTCGCCGGCGACCTCGAGAGCCTCCTGTTCGCTCTTACATATCGTCACACCCAGGCTGGAGCCTTCACATGCCGGCTTGGCCACCACTGGCATTCCCAGCCGCTCGATCGCGGCTTCCAACTCCGCGGTGCTGGTAGCAGGGGAAATCGGCACATGGTCCGGTACGGGCAGGCCCTTGTCGCGCAAGACGGCCTGTGTTAGCGGCTTGTCCATCGTCAGCGCACTGGCCAGCACGCCGCAGCCGGAATATGGAATGCCCAGCATCTCAAGCACGCCCTGGATGGTGCCGTTCTCACCAGCGCCGCCGTGCAGGGCGTTGAAGACCACGTCCACGCCGGCGTCCAACAACTGCCCGGCCAGGTTTGGCTCCGGGTCCACCATGACTGCATCAATTGCGGCCGCTTGCAGCACATTCAACACACCGCCGCCGGAGCGAAACGATACTTCCCTTTCGCCCGACTGCCCGCCTGCCAGCACTCCCACACGTTTGCCCTTGACCTGTTCTAGCACTCCCATTGCCTCATCTCAGTTGCTGTCTTGAGGTTGCTGCGGATTGAACTTGAGAAACAGTGTTCCGATGGTGCGTCCTGCAGCCAGATTATTGTTGAGCATCGCTTCCCGGTCGGCCGGCCCGCCGGCCAATCGCACGTGTCCGGCCCCAATGGTATATCTGCCCCACGATGGGTCCATCTGCACCCATTCTCCGACGTACAGCTCGTTCCATTCGTGGTAGCTGTAGGCGCCATTGGTATAGACCAGGCCGATGACTATTCGCGGGGGGATGCCCGCCGCCTTGGCTAACGCCGCCAGCAGCACCGCGTGCTCGCTGCAGTCACCTTCGCCCTGCTGCAGCACTTCCAGAGCCGAAATCGGCCGCGGCTCGCTCTTCACCCGCTTGAGGTTATTATGCACCCAGTCCAGCAAGGCCCTGGCGCATGTCCATGCGTCGCGCTCCTGGCCGACTACACTATGCGCCAGCTTGCGAATTGTGTCGCTGTCGCTCTGGGTTATCTCATTTGGCTCCAGATATGAGGCCAGTTCGGGATCGGAGATTGGCAACTGCGCCACCTGTGTGGGCGGCGGCTCCAGGCCGGTGATTACTTCGGCACTGCCGTCAGGGCGGGCAATGACCTGCTGCCGGTCGCTGGCAGGGATCATATCCGTGACAGTACCGGCCGCCGCGGAGGCGATCAGGCTGACCTGGTCGCTCTTATGCGGGTCGCGGGGCGGGATGCCCACGCTTATACCGCTGCTGAACGCCGGGCCGGCGATCTTTGCGAGAGCCTCCTCTTCAGTGGCCTTGGTAACTTCCAGCCCCATCAGTTCCGGCAGGCTCTGCCGCACGATCGCGCCGTCCGGCCCCAGCCACGTCTGCACTGTTATGCCCATCTTCTTTATGCGCGTGTGCAGCAGCGTCATTGTGCCTTCTGCGGTCTCTTCCTGCCTCACAAAGCTGACGGTGTAGGTGTCGAGCTGACCGATGTAGGGATCGAAGGCGCTGAATACGCTTTGCCACCCGGGTCCGATCTCGCCGGCCGCCGCGGCCAGTGTTACGAGGATCTCCGAGCCAAAATCGTCAGGACGCGGCATCTCTCTGCTGTGGGTGCCATCCGGCTGCTTTACCATTATGTGCAGCTTGTCGGCATCCACCACCACGGTGGTCTCCGATATTCTACCCATCAGGTTCTGCCACAGCTCCAGCCTTTGGACGCGCAGATTCTCGTCGTAGTCGGTGACCTGGCGACTGGCTATCTGCTGGGCGCGCCCGTCAATAGCAAAGGCGACTTTGGAGCATTCCTCGACGCGCAAGCGCGCACCATTTCCGGTGTCAACACTCATGGCCTGCCAGCGGAGATAGCCGGCGCGCTGGCCCTGCAGATGGACGGTGTACCAGTGGGGGCCGCCGAACTGCTCAACAAGATCGGCGATGTCGAATTCTGCTCCGAGGCTCCCTGCCTGCCAGCGCAGATAGACGTTGCACCAGTCGGGTCCGCCGGCCCGCTGCCCAGATGGGGCGGCTTCCAGGCCCGCACCGACGGGGGCCACATGGATCAGCAGCAGCGGCAACAGCGCAATGGCGAACCTTGCCCTATTCATTGCTCTCCACGGTGCTGCTGTCATCATCTGTGGCGGGCTCGCCGGAGCTTTCAGCCGCCGCGCCGGCGTCTTCGTCAGGGGAGGTTGCGGGGTCGGCATCTCGGGTACTGAGCATCATCCTGTGGAACTTGCCGACGATCTCCGGGTCGAACTCGGTGCCGGCCCGTGAGACGATTTCCATCAGCGCATCCTTGGTCGGAAATGTCGTTCCCGCCGAGCCGTCAGGCTTTTGTACCCGGTCAAAGGCATCTGCAACGGCCACCAACCGGGCAACAAGTGGGATGTCCTTTCCTGCCAGGCCTTCGGGGAAGCCGCTGCCATCCCAGCGCTCGTGGTGGTATTTCACAATCGCCAGCACCGGCTCCAAAAAGCCAATCGGCTGCAGGATACTCGCGCCGATTAGCGGGTGCATCCGGTAAAATACTTGCTCGGTGGTCTCGTCATCTCTGGCCTCCATGGCCTCTTCGTGTACGCCGATCTTACCGATATCGTGCAGGATGGAGCCGAACCGCAGCATCTCCCGTTCGTGTTCATCCATCCCTATCGCTTTGGCAAGTCTATCCGCCAGCTCCGTCACCCGCTCCGAGTGTTTGTAGGTGGCGGCATCCTTAGCCTCTACGGCAGTTGTGAGTGCTCTGACGGTCTCGTAGTAGTTGCGGCGAATATCCTCGTAGAGCTCAGCGTTTTCGATAGCTACCGCGGCCTGGTCGGCGAAGGTGGTGAGCAGGGCGATATCTGCGGGGCTGAAGCGGCGCTTGCGCCTGGCATAGACTCGAATTACCCCACGTGTGTCGTTCTTGGCGCGCAGCGGCACCGTCAGGACCGAGCTCAGCCCCTCCGCTTTGGCGGCTTCCGGGTACTGAAAGCCCTCATCCTCTGTCACATCCAGTATCTGCACCGCTTCTCCGGCCAGCGCGCGACCATTGACGGGACTCGCTGCGCCCACCACCTTCCCCTTCTGCCAGTAGTCCTCACTCAGCCCCGACATCGCCACCGGCACCAGCTCATCGGTCTCCTCGTCAAGCAGCCTGATCCCGCAGCCCTTTGCGTCCATTACTCTCATGGCGCTTTCGACTATCAGGTCCAACACCTCATTGAGCCGCAGCGTGCTGGTGATGCTGCGGGCCACCTCGTAGAGGCGTTGCGATTCGCTGGCCCTTCTCTTGAGCTCCAAAGAGGCCCGCGATGCCGCCAAGCCAACCACATAAAACGTACACATCCGCACGATCATATCAGCAGGGAGCTGCATTACGGCTTTGCCCAACTCGTCGTAGCGCGCCGCCATCCACGGCCCGCACAATAGCGTACTCAAGAGTGAGACGAATATCGCGCCGTAATCCCCGAAGCAATAGCCGGCGTACATTATCGGCAGATAATAAAGGTGCACGGCTATACTGTCGGTTCCCGCATAGCGCACCAGTACGGTGATGCCGGCGATTGCTGCAGCGGTGATTCCCATTGACCAGAAGATTCTGGGCCTTCTTTTTGTCTCCACGGATTCGCTCACTTCCATCAATGGCGTCGGGCTCTAAGCCTGACCCACTTCGCACATACGCCTCCGGCGTGGGTGCGCGTGGGTACCCCCCCGACAGGTAGATGCGTAGATTATCAGGTGACCATCATGTCCAAGCTATCGGATCTTTTCTCCGGGCTCAACTTCTGCGTCGGTGGTGATCAGTGCCAGCGGCTCTTGCTCGCCTGCGGCCAGGATCATGCCATTTGACTCGGTGTCATGAATAGTCGCAGGCTCCAGGTTCGCCACCAGCACCACCGTCTGCCCCAGCAGTTGTCGCGGGTTGAAATGCTCGGCCAGGCCCGCCACCACCTGCCGCGGCTGTTGTTCACCTATATCAACCTGCAGCACCAGCAGCTTGTCGGTGCCGGGCACCCGGCTGGCCTCCAGGACCTTGCCGATGCGCAAGTCAAGCTTACTGAACTCATCAAACGATATCCGGTCCATCTTATCAGCTTCTGCCGGCTGCATCTTGTCATCCGGCTTTTCGGTCTCTGCGGGCTTTTCGCCGGCCTGCAGCTTCGCCGCCGCCCGCTCCAGATCTATCCGAGGGAATATCGGAGCACCCCGCCTGATCCCAGTGTTCGGCTGCAGCCGCTGTGGCCGAATGTCCGACCAGCTCCGCTCTACACCAGGCTCCGTGAGACCAAGCTGCTCCCAAATCTCCTCAGCCACCTCCGGCATGAACGGATCGATCAGAATAGCAATGACGCGGATACAGTCTAGTACATCATAGAGCACCGCGTCCAGCTCTACTCGTTTGCCCTGATTGTGCAGAGTCCACGGCTCGCGCTCATCAATGAACTTGTTGCACCGCCCGATTAGCTCCCAGATCGCTATCAGCGCATCCCGGAAGTTGATCTGCTCAAGATGTTCGTTCACCGACTCCGCGGTCCGGTTGATTTCCTCCGTTAGCGCTCCTGCGCCGGGGCCCGGATCTGGCACTCGACTGTCCAGATACCGCTCCACAAGTGGTAGGCTGCGATTGAGCAGATTGCCCAGGTCATTGGCCAGGTCCGCATTGAAGCGCTGCAACAAGCTCGTAATCGAGAAGCTGCCATCGAGCCCAAAAGGCACTTCGCGCAGCAGGTAATAGCGCACCGTATCAACCGCAAACGCGGTACGCACGCCCGAGTACTCGACCAGCTTGTCCATGACCTCGAACGGATCAATAACGTTGGCCTTCGACTTGCTCATCTTCTGGCCGGTTTCATCACTCCACCAGCCGTGAGCGAACAATCGCTTCGGAAGCGGCACGCCCAGCGCCATGAGCATCGCCGGCCACAGTGTCGCGTGGAAGCGGGTGAGGATATCCTTGCCCAGCAATTGCACGTCAGGTGGCCACACGGCTGCAAACTCGGCCTCGTCCTCAGCGTAGCCGGCCACGGTGAGGTAGTTGGTCAGCGCATCCAGCCACACGTAGATGGACTGGTCCGGGTCGTCGGGGACTGGAATATCCCACTCGGCGCGGTTGCGGCTTATGCAAGCGTCTTGCAGACCGGCTCTAACAAAGGCCAGTACCTCGTTGCGCCGGCTTTCCGGACCGATAAACTCCTCGTGCTCCTCGATGTAGCGCACCAGTTTGTCGGCATAATTGCTGGTGCGAAAAAAGTAAGCCTGCTGCGAGACTTGCTCGACCGGTCGGCCACAGTCGGGGCAATTGCCCTCCTGCAGGTCCGCTTCCAACAGATACGTCTCACACGGCACGCAGTACCAGCCGGTATATTCCGACCTGTAGATGTCATCCTGGGCGAGAAGCTGTTGAAAAATCCTGCACACTATCTCGACATGCGCCTGTTCGGTGGTACGGATGAAGCGGGTATAGTTGATGTGCAGCCGCTCCCACGCCCGCTTGTATTCCACGACCAGACCGTCGGTGAAATCCTGTGGCGACTTGCCGGCCTCTGCCGCGCCCCGCAATACCTTCTGCCCGTGCTCGTCGGTGCCGGTGGCAAACACCACCTGCTCGCCCCGCAGCCTGTGATATCGGGCCACCACATCTGCGGCTATTGTCGTGTAAGCGCTGCCGATGTGCGGCTTGCCACTGACGTAGTAAATTGGAGTGGTGATATAGAAGGCCGCTTTTTCACTGTCCTGAGCTGCCATACTTCCTACCTGCCTCTAATGTCGGGGGGACCTTTTCCTGGATGCTCGCTGCTGCTTGATCTGGCTGGCCGGAACTGTGACCCGTGTTCCGTCATCAATCTGAACCACAACCTCACCGGCCAGCACATGCAGCTCCACCACCTCGCCCTGGCCCTGCGATGTAGTCACTATCTCGCCCTCAGCCGGCATTTCGCTGCGCAGCTCCTGATAGAGCCCGTGCTCGTAGCGCAGGCAGCACATCAGCCGATCGCAGACGCCGCTGATTTTGGTCGGATTGAGCGACAGGCCCTGGTCCTTGGCGATCTTGATACCCACCGGGTCAAAGCCGCGCAAGAAGGTCTGGCAACACAGCGGGCGACCGCACGAGCCAATCCCTCCGAGCATCTTCGCCTCATCGCGCACCCCGATCTGGCGCAACTCGATGCGCGTCTTGAACACCTTCGCCAGATCGCGCACTAGCTCGCGAAAATCAACGCGCCCGTCCGAACTGAAGAAGAACACCAGGCATCTGCGATCGAAGGTGTAGTCGGCATCAATCAGCTTCATCGGCAAGCCGTACTCGGCGATCTTGCGCTCGCAGGCGCGCATCGCCCTTCTTTCCCTTTCCCGCAGCCCCTGCTCGTACTCCAGATCGTCCGCGCTGGCCTTGCGCACCACCGGCTTCAATGGCCCTTCGCTATCTATCTCCGCCAAGTCCAATACGAGCTTGACGACCTCGGCAATATCCACGCCCTTTTCGGTGTGCACCAGTATGTGGTCGCCGAGTACAACCTGTACACCGTTCGGCTTAAAGTAGTAAATCTTGCCGCCTCGCCGAAACGACACTCCTATCGCGACAGGCCGCCGATCGGTGCTGTCAAGCTCTGTGGCGTCTTGTCTCTCTTGGCTTGTATCGTCAGTCATTGGAGGCCTTCGATGCCATTTTTGTTCTCATCAGGCTGCCTGCTTCGTCGGCGGTTGCGTGTCGCCGATCCACAAGCCGCCGCAGCAGATCGTTGAGCACCGGTATCAGTGCCTGTGGGTCGCGCTTGCTATAGCCAAGGCAGATCTGCTGCTCGCGAAACACTATGCGGGGCAGTGCTGACTTTGCGCCCTTGCGCGCCTGCCGACGGCCGGGAACATAGAGACCCTCCA
The DNA here is from genome assembly GCA_029821145.1 of Candidatus Zipacnadia bacterium. Classification (GTDB taxonomy): domain Bacteria; phylum Armatimonadota; class Zipacnadia; order Zipacnadales; family UBA11051; genus UBA11051. The sequence goes on along the minus strand of JALGTY010000043.1, from coordinate 5,402 downwards.
GCATATCGCGCTCCTTGGTCGTCAGCCTATGCTCGGGGGCCAGGCGAATTGTCACTTCACCCTTTGCAGTCGCGATATCCACGACCGCTGCTTGCCTACACTTTAACTTAATCCGTGCCACTGTTACAAGGTTTCGCACCGGTTTGGGCAGCTTTCCGTAGCGGTCGCGGGTCCCTTTGACCAGCTCGCCAAGCTCGGTTTCATCGGCGACATTGGCCAGCCGCCTGTACAGCTCGATCCGCTGCCGCTCGCCGGGCACATAACCGGCGGGTATCACGGTTTCGATCGGCAGGTCAATGGCCGCGCCGCCTTCCGCTGATTGGCCGTCTTCGCCCTTCAGAGTGCTGACTGCGTCGGCGAGCATCTGGCAGTACAGGTCCAGGCCCACGGCTGACATGTATCCGCTCTGCTCGGAGCCCAGAATATCGCCTGCGCCGCGAATCTCCAGATCGCGCAGCGCTATCTTGAATCCGCTGCCCAGCTCGCTGAACTCCTCTATGGCCTTCAGCCGGTCCTCGGCTTCCTCTGTCATCCGCTCCGGGTAGCGGTACAGCAGGTAAGCGTATGCCTGTCGGCTCGACCGCCCTACGCGGCCCCGTAACTGATAAAGCTGCGCAAGCCCCAGGCGATCCGCGTCATCAACGATCAGCGTGTTAGCGTTGGCCACGTCCAGGCCGTTTTCAATGATCGTAGTGCACACCAGCACATCGAATTCTTCGGCATAGAAGGCCAGCATCACCTGTTCCAGGTCGCCTTCGTGCATCTGCCCGTGCGCTACCGCCACCCGTGCTTCCGGCACCAGCCGCTGCACCCGTGAGGCGGCATGGGCAATTGACTGGACCCGGTTGTGCACGTAGTACACCTGCCCGCCGCGATTGATTTCGCGCCCCACCGCCTCGGCGATCAGCGCATCATCCTGCTCGCGCACGAAGGTTCGGATGGCTCTGCGCCCCGCCGGCGGATCATTTATCAGCGAGATCTCTCGGATGCCGGAAAGCGACATATTGAGCGTGCGCGGGATCGGGGTGGCCGTCATGGTCAGGCAGTCCACCGAGGCCTTCAGCTTCTTCAGCCGCTCCTTCTGACGCACGCCAAAGCGCTGCTCCTCATCAATTATCAACAGCCCCAGGTCCGCAAAAGCCACCTCCGAACCCAGCAGCCGGTGGGTGCCGATGACGATGTCAATAGCGCCCTCCTTGAGCCGGCTGATAATCCGCCGCTGCTCCTGGGTGCTGCGGAACCGGCTCAGCATCTCCACCTCTACCGGGTACCGCGACAGCCGCTCTCGGAAGGTGTTGAAATGCTGGTGTGCCAGGACGGTGGTGGGCACCAGCACCGCCACCTGCTTGCCCGAAAGCACTGCCTTGAAGGCCGCCCGAATCGCCACTTCGGTCTTGCCGAAGCCGACATCGCCGCAGATTAGCCGGTCGGCCGGCGTCACCTGCTCCATGTCTCTCTTGACCTCTTCGATGGCCCGCAACTGGTCCGGCGTCTCCTCGAACTGAAACGTCGTCTCCAGCTCCTTGAGCCAGGCGGTGTCTCGTTCAAAGGCATGGCCCTCGGTCTGCTCGCGCTCCCGGTACAACTTCAGCAGCTCCCGCGCCAGCAGTTGCGTGGATTTCTTCGCCTTGTGCTTGGTCGTTTGCCACGAGGTGCCCTGTAGGGAGCTGACGGTCACCTGTGCGCCCTCGGAACCGATATACTTCTGGATGCGGTCGAGCTGCGTCACAGGCACATAAAGCCGGTCCTCGCCGGCGTATGCGATGACCAGGTAGTCCCGCTCTATCTCGTCAATGGTCTGCTTCGCCAGGCCCTGATAGACGCCGATGCCGTGGTTGATGTGCACCACGTAGTCGCCCTCTTCTATCTCGCGCAGGCTGGTCAGAGAGAAGCCACGGCGGTAGGCGCTGCCCTCCGGCCGGTGCAGTTTGCGCCAACCGTAAATCTCTTTGGCCGTCAGGGCAACCAGCTTCGCCTCGGGCATGCAAAAGCCGCTGGTCAGGTCCTGGCCGATGACATTGACCGCGCCCATCTCCAGGTCGTCGAGGCCTGCGGCCACACGCACACTACTGAGCCCGCGGGAACTGAGCACCTCGACGGCCTTATCAGTATCCTGCCCGCAAACCAGCACGCAAAAGCCATCTTTCTGCCACTGTGCGAGGCCCTCGACAAGTAGCTCGAAGCGCCCGCCGAACGTCTCAGTCGGCGGTGTTGAGAGGCTCACCGTGGGTGCTTGCTCGTCCCACGGCACCTGCCGCTGCAGCATGTTGAGGCATATCAGCGCCCGCCCGCCGGACAGATACTTGCCGCGAAACTCCGCAAAAGCCAGACACGCCGTCTCCGGCAGGCGCAGGTGCCGGCCCAGCTTCACCCCACGGCGGTGCGAATCAAGCACATCGGCCTCGAACTGCTCGGCGCCGGCCTTGACCCGCACCGGCTCATCAATTACCAGCGGCGCATCTGTGGGCAAATAGTCCAGGAAGGTCTCGCAGTGATCGTAAAGATATGGCAGGTAGTGGACCAGGCTGGGTGTCGGGCGCAAGTTCTCCAAATCGGCCAGGTCCTGCTCCATCCGCTCTTTGAGGTGCCGAGCCTCCCGCGCCTTGCCGGCCTCATTGAGCACGTCCAGCTCGCGCCGAAATGCCAGCTTGATCTGCGGCAGCGCCCTCTGTACCGCCGCCTCCTTCAGCACCACCTCACCCGCCGGCCCGATCCCGACCTTCTCAATGCTCTGCAGCGAGCGCTGCGTGGTCGGCTCAAACAGCCGGACGCTGTCAATCTCGTCACCCATAAGCTCAATGCGCACCGGGAGCTCAAGCGCCGGCGGCGAGACGTCTATGATGCCGCCGCGCACTGAGTACTGCCCTACATCATCAATCAAATCCACCCGCTCGTAGCCCAGATCCGCCAACTGATAGGCTATTTCATCGCGGTTACACTCAGCGCCCAGATCTATCTGCACCCGGTTGGCCACAAACTCCGCCCCGGGCATTGTCAGCGTCACGGCGGACATCACGCTGGCGACAACGACCACCGCATCGCCACCACAAAGCCGCTCCAGGCAAAGCAGCCGGTCGGCCACCGTTTCCGGGTCGGGAGTGACGCCGTCGTAGAGCGCCGAAGCAGTGGAGGGGAAGCACAACACGCGCCGCGTCAAGCGGTCCTTGTTGCCATCATCGAGCAACCCCGACAGATCGTCGGCGAGCTGCTGCGCTCTTTCTTCGTTGTAGGTGATGATAGCACAGGGGCGGGCTAAGTCCTGCAGCCAGGCACCGCAAAACGCGGATTTCCCGCCACCGCTGAGGCCCTGCAAACACAGCGCTGAATTCGTCTTTAGGGCCTCTTTGGCGCGTGAAAATCCCTCGGTACGCCCCAGCAGTTCAACTAGCGAATGACCGCCGGTCGAGTTGATGGTGCTTTGCTGCGTATCTGACATCGTAGGAATATGGCGATCATATGACAAGCAATGGTGTCGGGATAGGAGCCCGACCCGCGCGTCAGTGACACGACAAGTCCGCTACTGCTCGGCCTTGAGACGTTCCCACACCAGCGCCGCCGCACCTATCGCTCCTGCCTTGTTGCCAAGCTCGCACGGCAAAATATTCGACGGGTCAAAGCCGCTGATTGGCGTGCGCTCTTTCACGGTGCGCCGGATCGGATCAAATAGCACCTCGCCGGCCCCCGCAATCCCGCCCCCGAGCAGAATGATATCCGGATCGCACAACACTATCGCATTGCACAGCGTCTGGCCGATATAGAGCCCGATGTCGGACATCACGCCGAGACACATTTCATCGCCTTGTCTGGCCAGGTCGGCGATCAGTTTGGGGGTAACGGCAGCCGGGTCAGCCGCCGCATACTGGGCCAGTGCCGAATCCCGATAGGCCGCAAGCTTGCACAGCGCCCGGTTAACAATCGCCTGCTTGCCCACAAACGCTTCCGCGCACCCCACCGTGCCGCAACTGCATGGCGGGCCGTTCAGATCCAGTATCACGTGACCGATCTCGCCCATTACCTGCCGCGGCCCGTGGAATACCTCATTGTTGAGCGCGATACCGCCACCGACGCCGGTGCCCAGTGTGAGCAGGAGGACATTCGCGTAGTCCCGGCCGGCCCCGTAGCGCAGCTCGGCCAGCGTTGCGCAGAAGGCATCGTTTTGCATCCACACCGGCATATCCATGCTCTGCTCGAAAAATTCGGGGACGCGTATCCCGTTCAGGATGGTCAGGTTCGGGCAGTCACGGACCTGCCTTTCGTCAGGGCTTACGGTTCCCGGCACTCCGATGCCCAGACCGACCGGCTCGTACCCAGCCACTTCCCCGATCAGTTCCTTGGCCGTTTCGGCAAACGCTGCCAGCAACGCCTCGGCACTGTCCACCTGGGGGATCGGGTACGATACATCAGCGATGAGATCGCCGTCGGCCTCAATGAGGCACACCGTGCAGGTCGTGCCGCCGACATCAATGCCAACAGCGACTTGTACATTTGCAGGAGGCATCGTCGTTATCGCCTCTTACTGGTCGCCGAAGGGGTCGTCTTGTTCGTCCACATCGTCCAATGCTTCAGGTGGCGGAGCGGCCTCTTCCTCCGGCTCCGGTTCCGGTCGCGACGGCTGCGCGCTGCGCCGACGCTCGGCCTCCTGCCGCGTCTCCAGGAACTGCACTCTGAAGGCATTGATTTCAACTTCGTATCGCCGCTTACCGTCCTGGCCTTCCCAGGTCCGCGATTGCACCCGGCCCTCGATGCCGACGAGCGCACCCTTGTCCAGATATTGGGCTACATTCTCCGCTATTCTCCCGAAGCAGACCACATTCAGCCAGTCGGTCTCTTCTTCGTCGCTGTCACGCCTTGGCGGCCGACTCACCGCAATCCTGAACTTGGTGATCTGCGTCCCGCTAGCGGCATGGCGCATCTCCGGATCGTTGGCCAGGCGGCCTACGAGCACCACGCTATTAATCATCTTGCGTTCCACCTTTCCGTCCCACGGCTGAAAGCCCTGAGCCTGTCGAAGGGCAACCTCTCACCACGCCGTTCTGGTGCTGGCGCCGGGTTTGGTTGCTGGTGTGGTAGAACTCATCCCACTACGCGCTTGCTACTCAGGCTCATCTGCCTCATTGCTACTCAGGCTCATCTGCCTCAGCCGCATCTTCGGCCTCTTCGGCAGAGGGTTCTTCGCTCTCCTCGGCAGACGGCTCCTCGCTCTCTTCTTCAGCCGATTCTTCAAGGGCCGCGTCTTCTGCGACCGGCTCTACCGCGTCTTCTGCGACTGGCTCTGCAGGCTCTTCTGTGACCGGCTCTGCGGTGTCTTCTGCGACCGGCTCTGCGGTGTCTTCTGCGACCGGCTCGACTTCGGCATCATCAGCGGGCTCGGCCTCGGTATCAGCAACAACGGCTTCGGCTGC
>JALGTY010000417.1 GCA_029821145.1 Candidatus Zipacnadia bacterium | reverse complement strand
AGTGGGCATGACCGGGTTGGCGCTGGTGCCGGCCTCGATGTGCAGGGCGGCTACGTCGAGGGTACAAGTGACGGGCCTGGCCTTCACGAACTCGAAGGTCGGGTACCCGTTCCGGAGGAATGGGTGACGGATCTTGGCATCCGTCAGCTTCTTAATCTCGTTGACGCAGTCAATGAGTAACGAGGCCCACTTGCCCTGATTGTAGCTGTCGCGCCTTCAACGCCACCCACACCTGCGTCGCCGCCACCAGCAAGTACGCCCCTCCCAGGGCACCACTTACCGGCTCCGTCTGTCCCCCTATCACCATCGCCAGGTACCCCGCAACCGGCACCGTCCACATCAGCAACCAGAACAGCCAGCCTCTCCCCCTTAGCATCAGCGATCGCCAGACCACTGCAACGAGCACACCCGCCACAGCCAGCAGCCGTGCATACGACCAGTACACAATTCCGAAGTAGTCCAGCTTACCTAAGGCGGAGGCTTCTCGGGTCCAGCAAACCATCCCCACGACCACGCCCAGGAGGCCGGCACTCAGCCCAAGCCAAGCCAGTATCTGCCAGCTACGACCTGCTCCCTGTCCGCTCTGCGCGGCTTTGTCGCTCCCCAAGTCCGATGCCGCTGCTGAAGCTGACCGGAGCGTCACGCTGGCCTCCCAACCAATCCACACCTGTGCAGAGACCACAGCCGCAGGCCCAAGTCCAAGCCACAGCCTGTCAATCCCTTCAGGGAGCAAATCCAGCGCCATCGGCGTATAGGAAGCGATAGCGAGCCATCTCCATGGGTCGCCGCCGGAGCACGCCACACATGAAAGCAAGACTAGCAGCGGCACACCGCTCAAGACCACCCACAACACGCCTGCCAGTGACCATCTCATCAGGAGCAGCCAGTGGGAGATGATCACCATTGTCGCTGCTGCCGCAAGCCTCCCGGACTCGGTTGCGGCACTGATCCACAACGGCCCCACGAGCGCCCCCAACAACCCGACTATCGCCGCGAAGCGCCACGCCCAATCCTGATCCCGCCAGACAGTCACAGTGCTTGCCTCATTTGCTTCTAACGCAGTCACACACAAACGTCTCGTCCAATTCGTGGCTGTAAACCGGGAAAGGCTGTACTTTGCCCGTCGCTCTCTCCGCTGTCCAGAAAACTACAGCCGGAATCTCACTCACCAAGTCCCCTAGCACCCAACGCGGCACCGGCAACGTCTTCGCCGGATTATCGAAGTCGAACCTGGCACTCTCGGGTGTTACTTCGAAGTAGAGCTGCCACTTCATCTTTCCTCCAGCCACCTTGCCACGAGGCGCTACTCGAGCTGACACCGCATAGTGCCCCAGGACCAAGCCTAGGTCAATGTGCTTCCAGTAGTAATCCGGGTTCGGCGGCACCTCAACTTGCCCCAGGTACTTCCCTTGCGGGTTGTCACACAGCTGAGACCGTGCATACGCTATTGCCTCTTCCCGCCAGTCATCGAAGACCCCTCGCACCGACGGGATATCCGCGATGTGCGCTCTAACCTTGCTAAAGGGCAGGCTCAGTACGTCGGTGTTTTTGTCTTGTACCTTCAAGTACATCCCGTACGCCTCTGCAGCGTACTCCCACTCATTGGCACCGAAGTACTTCACGAGAGCCCGAACCACTGCCTCAAAACGGTCGTCATACTCGCGGCGCAGGCGGCCACCAAAGGCTTCCGGGTTTTTGCTGGCAATCCATGTCCTCGGCACCATCCCCGTCAGTGCGTCAATCTCCTTCTCCAACCAGGCCCAGTTCACGATGTCCTTCGTCCGCAACAGCTTCTTCAAGAGATCGGCCTTGGTGCGCACTTCGCTGGAGGGAGGGAGCCTCTTGTACGAGCAGGGGATCCATCACGGAGTAGGCCAACTGTACGTTTCCGTTCCGATCCTCGTCCCGATGTTCCCCACCGCCATACAACCGTTCTACCGCCTCGCTCATCCGCTCGTGCCCACCGTGCAACTCCTCAAGCGGCTCAGCTTCCGTCGCCCTCGTTCGCCCCGAATCCCACAACTCAAACGCCCTCCGTGCGCTGGCATCCAGCACCTCAGACTCCGGGCCTTCCTCGTGCCTCTGATAGCCTGAGTTCCAGCAGGCAAATGCCCTTTCCTCAGCGACGTCGGCCGCATCGGACGCAGCATCCTCATTCCCTCGTCGGCTCATCGAATTCCACTGGTTGAATACCTTCTCCATACGCGGCCTCTCCGGGTCGAGAGCGGTATCCTGTTCGTGGCGTCGGTAGCCTGAATTCCAGTACTCAAATGCCCCGATGGATCGCTGATCCGTCACATCCTCAGCATCCATTCTATCAGAAAATGCTGCATTCGCACCAGTGGTGCGGGTACCCACACCAGTGTGGACATCCGGCCAGGCCCAATCATTCTTTCGTATAGCCATGATCTTTCTCCTGTTTTAGCCCGGCATCCCCTTCGCTGACAGCTAACCCCCTAACCCCCTTCCTCGCCCGCCTTCTCAGGCTGGAAAGCCTGAGCCACGCGAGGGTACAGCACCTGGGAAGGGGGAGTGGGGGATAGACGTCAAGCTAACGTAATCGGGGCCGTCTCGCCGTCGGTGCTTCCTAGAGCGATGAAGCCCACCTTCTCGCGGATCCGTCGCGCATGAGATCCGGGCAGCCCCAGAGTATCTCCTATGTACAGGATACGCGGGAGGGTCAAGGAAGCGGTGTTGGCGCCGCGTTGCAAGGTGATCGTCAAAGCGGCCTCCTCGCCATCAACGAAGTCGGCATAAACCGCATTGTCCACGAAGTCGCGGCTCAAGGACCCACGCACACGGCAGCCGGCAGTGTTGTAAAGCTGCAGCGGCTCGCCACTGGCAGCCAGACGCATCCCGTCCGCGCAGTCCTCCACCATGTTGTCTATGGTGATACTTATC
>JALGTY010000416.1 GCA_029821145.1 Candidatus Zipacnadia bacterium | reverse complement strand
ATCATGGCCGAATACGGCGTGGAACTGATCTGCCTGGGCGAGGTCACAGAGGAGCCGAAGCTGGCACTCAGCAACGGTGACCTGCAGGCTGAGATAGCCCTTGACGACCTGCGCCACGCCTGGGCCGACAGCCTGGCGGAGATACTCAGATAGGACGAGCTAGTGCGCTGTGAAGGCCGTCGGGGGCGGCCTGTCACAGGCGGCTCTGCTGTTTGAGGCCGACCAGGCTGGCCCAGCCTGGTAATTCGAATGAGTTTCAGTGCCCGCTGAGAATGTGTTGCGCGGGTCGGTCTCCTTGCGGCTCGATAAGCTTCACCCACTGCTGCGCAGCGGGTACCCGGTCCCTGCGGAAGGCAACGGCTGTCAGGCTGGAAAGCCTGACCCACGGGATTGTTTCCGAAAGCCTGACCGACGCGGAGGAGGAAAACTGTCGGGCAGGATGGAGGAGTCGGGCAGGATGCCCGACCCACGGGATTCTTTTGGGAAGCCCGAGCCACCCCTCTGGAACGCAACAGATCACAGGCTGGAAAGCCTGACCCACGCGATTTCCTTCGAAGTCCCGTACCCCGCGAGAATAGTTGGAATGGCCACCCCATGCGGCAAGGACTCGAGCTGTATCATGATGAATTATCTGACCTAAGATGATCATGAGCGGAGGAGCGCTTGGTATGAGAAAGCGAGTCGCAGGTGTAATCCTAATCGGCCTGTGCAGCGCAGCGCTGTGGACGGCCTGGCCGGTCTTCGGGCGGCAGGTCTATGTCGAGGGCTACCCCACCAAGGGCACCCCCGAGCAGGAAGAACAATGGTACAACCAGCACGTCCAATGGTGCCTGGAACGCATCATGGCCTATCAGAAGACCAAAGGGCGGTGCATCAAGTGCGCCGTAAGCTGGGGCGGCGGCGGCTCCGAAATGCTGATCAGCGACGACTGGTACGGCGAGGCGCATGTGAGGAAGTCGCAGAAGGTCGCCGACTGGTGGGCTGACCAGGATGATGAGTACCTGTACGGTCGGATACCTGCCGACCCGCCGTCGGAATTGTGCCTCGGCTATCATGCCGGCTGCCCGATACACGGCGGGATGCGCGGGACCTTGCAGCCTGACCTCCATCAACCGTATCACTACCAGTGCAGCCGGGGTAAGGAGTGGTGGTATCCCGGCTGCAAGGTGAAGAACCCCACTACGGGCGAGGAGATCACCGTTGTTGACGATGGCAACGGCTGGACTGCCCCTGAAGGCTTTGCCGGAGCCGGGACGACGTACCACTTCAAACGAACCTATCCGACCGACCTGATCAAGAAGTACGTCTGGGGCGGGCCGTATTCCGGCGAAGTGAATCGCAAAGACCCCTCAGGCTGGCCGCCCGCACTCGCCCTCAGCATCATGTATGAGACCACCGGCGATGCGAAATACGCCCACGCACAGGGAATTCTGCTCAACCGGCTTGCGGAAGTCTATCGCACCTATTACCGGCCGGAATACTACCGGCGAGGGCGGGCAAGCACCACCCGCAGAAGCCGATGGGCGCAGTTGCACCGCATGTGTCCGGCGAATTTTGAGCCGCAACACATGGAAACCATCAGCATCGCCTATGACCTGGCTTTCGAAGGCATCGCCAAAGACCCGTCCATCGTGGAGTTCTTCGCCACCAAGGGTGACGCCGACTATAACGGGGATGGCAAGCTGACCGCCGAGGACATCACCTACAATATCCAGAAGAACCTGTTCGGCTACATGTACGAGCTTATGCACCGCTCGTACCATATGGGGCAAGGCGCTCAGAAGGCCGTGTTTACCATCGCGGTGGTCTGCCAGAATCCCACTATCTTTGCCGACGCGGTCGAGGAACTCGACCTGATGGTGGACAATGAGCACTTTCGCGACGGGATGAATTGGGAGGACAGCTCATCCTACCGCGGCTGTTCCAAGGGCTACATCAATGCCGCAAAATACCTCGAGGGCTTCTGCGACGGCGAGATCATCAAGGCGCCCTTCGACCTGCTAAGCGACCCCAACTACAAGCTGAACAAGTATCTGAGCTGCGATCCGCTGCGCTTCTGCGACGGGCGGAAGCTGGCCATCGGTGACTCCGGCAACAAGCGAACCCCCATCGGCCCGACAGCGCCGGCGGACGGCAAGCTCGCACAGAGCGTCCTTTTCGATGGGGCCGGCTACGCCATCCTCCGCGCCGGAGAAAACGTCAACACCCGCAAGCACCTGCTCGTCTATTTCGGCCAGTCCAGCAATGCCCACGGACACTGGGACCAGTTGCATCTCCAGCCCGTAGCCTACGGTTACGACCTCTCAATGCAAATCGGCTACTGGGCCGCCGGCGGTGCCAAGCACCACGCTTTCAACAAGGGCACGGTGAATCACAATACGGTCGAAGTTGACAGCAAGGCCCAGAACATCGTCTCGATGGGGACGCTCAAGATGCATGGCATCACCGATCCGGTCAAGGTCTGTGAGGTCAGCAGCGCCTCAGCCTATGACCAGTGCAGCGTCTATCGGCGCGTGGCGGCGCTCATAGATGTCGGCCCGGACGAGCACTTCATTGCCGATATCTTCCGGGTTGCGGGCGGCAAGACCCATGACTACCTGTGGCACAGCCTGGGGGGCGACAATGCGGAGAACTTCGAGATCGCCACCAAGGAGGATGTCCCCTTCATCGTCCAGGAGAAGGGTACACTGCTGGGTGAGGACGTTGCCTTCGGGACTGAGAAGCACCTGGGCGATTCCGGCTATTCCTGGCTGAAGGACGTGGCGCGGGCGAGCACTGACAAAGGCTGGACGGCGGCCTGGCTTGCTGATCCCGAACACCAGATTGGGCTGCGACTGCACATGACCGGTGCGGAGGGACGCGAAGTGATAACGTGCAAGGGCGAAGGCTACGGCCTGGTAGGCGAGAGC
>JALGTY010000042.1 GCA_029821145.1 Candidatus Zipacnadia bacterium | reverse complement strand
GCCGGCTGGCTTCAGCTCTACGGTGAGAACGTTCAGGAGTGCTACGACAATCTCATCCAGGCTGTTGCCATCGGCGAGCGGATGGATGTCCGCCTGCCGGTTATGAGCTGCCTCGACGGGTTCCTCGTAAGCCACTCCTATGAAATGCTGGAGGTCGAGGACGACGACGCGGTGCGCGAGTGGATCGGTCCGTACAAGCCCAATGAGCCGCTGCTGGATGTCGAAAACCCTTACACTATGGGCCCGATCGACCTCTACGACTACTATATCGAGCACAAATACAGCCAGTGGCAGGCCTATCCGGCGGCCAAACAAGCCGTCATCGAGGAGGGCAAGCGCTTCGGCGAAACCTTCGGCCGCGAGTACGGCCTGATGGAGACTCTTGGCTTAGATGACGCAGACATCGCCGTGGTGGCGATGAGCTCAGCGGCCGGAACTGCAAAGGACGTGGTGGACAAGCTGCGGGACGAGGGCGTCAAAGCCGGGCTGCTGAAACTGCGTTGCTTCCGGCCGTTCCCCGCCGAGGAAATCGCTGCGGCATTGGCTGGCTGCAAGGCCGTATGTGTGATGGACCGTGCTGCTTCCTTCGGGGCCGGTAGCGGGCCGCTTTTCCACGAAATCGCAGCCGCCATGTACACGGACGGCCAGACAATGCCCATCAACAACGTCATCTACGGCCTCGGCGGCCGTACGGTCAAGCCCGCAGACATCGAGTCTGTCTATCGCGGGCTGATCGAGATTGCTGATACAGGCAAAGTAGAACAAGTCTGCACGTGGTTGAGTGTCCGCGAATAGCTGCGCACGCAAGCCTTCGCAGCCGCTGAGAGAAACCTAACCGCGTCGGATTTCCATAGGAGGATTACCATGCCAAAGAACTTGAAGCAGCTTTCCGAAAGCCCCGTGCGTTTGACCGCCGGTCATCGCCTCTGCCCGGGCTGCGGCGAACCTATAGTGGTCAGGCAAATTCTGGCCGCCAGTGACGACCCTGTCATTGCCTCTAACGCCACCGGCTGTCTGGAAGTCTCAACTACCATCTTCCCCTACACCGCCTGGAATATCCCGTGGATTCACATCGCCTTTGAGAATGCCGCTGCTGTAGCGGCCGGCACGGAGGCCATGTACCAGTCGCTCAAGAACCAGGGCAAGATTGATGCTGATACTAATTATAACTTTGTGGCTTTCGCCGGGGATGGTGGCACCTACGACATCGGCTTTCAAGCTTTGTCCGGGGCTGTGGAGCGCGGGCACAAGTTCCTGTACGTCTGTCTCAACAACCAGGCTTACATGAATACCGGTATCCAGCGCTCATCTGCCAGCCCCCTGGGCGCGAACACCACCACCAGTCCCGCCGGCAAAGTCATCCCGGGCAAGACCAAGTACCAGAAGGACCTCACGGCGTGCATGGCGGCTCATGATATGCCTTACGCGGCCCAGACCATTCCAGGTCGTTGGCGCGACATTACCCGCAAAGCCGAGCGCGCCTTCGAGATTGATGGGCCTTCGTTCATCAATGTATTGACACCATGCCCGCTCGGCTGGCGCTGTGCCCCTGAAGAGACGGTATCCATCTCGCAACTGGCCGCTGACACTTGCTTCTGGCCGCTTTACGAAGTGGATCACGGCGAGTGGAAGCTCAGTTACAAGCCGAAGGAAAAGCTGCCTGTTGACGAATTCCTCAGCAAGCAGGGCCGCTTCCGCCATCTGTTCAAGGGTCACCAGGGCGAGGAGGTTCGCAAGCAGATCCAGGAGCGCGTTGACTACAAGTGGGACCAGTTGCTCGACCGCTGTGGCGAAAGCTAGACACGGAAGCTGCTTGCAGGAATCACGTAGCGTAGGCGTCTCGGCCCCCAAGCTCCTCCAATCAAGAGAGCAACAGGACATGGAGGTGATAGCGTGGTCACTTCAGAGCAGGTGAAAGCCTACGCCAAGGAATGTGGTGCCGATATTGTCGGCATTGCCTCGATGGATCGCTTCGAAGGTGCGCCGAAGCAGATGGACCCGCGCTACATTTTCCCCGATGCAAAAGCGATGATTGTGATGGGCTTTCGCATTTTACGTGGCACCCTGCGCGGCATCGAGGAGGGCACATTCTTTGTGTCCTATGCAAGCATGGGCTACGCCGCAATAAACTTTGTCCATCAGCCTGTGGTCCTCTGGAACTTCTGCAGGCTACTGGAGGACGAGGGCTACGAGGCGCTTCCGATACCCAATAACTTCCCCTGGACGAATACGGACAGTAGCGGCCAGAACCCGGAACTGACCGGACAATTGCGCGAGACCTGGAGCCGCCCGGTATCTCCGGACCGGCCCGCTCCCGATGTTTTCATTCACATGCGCATTGCCGCTTTCTGTGCCGGACTGGGCGAAATCGGCTACAGCAAGATGTTCCTCAGCCCGCAGTTCGGACCCAGGCAGAGACTCGCAGCCGTTATCACCGACGCCCCGCTTGAGCCTGACCCGCTCTATGATGGCCCCCAGCTTTGCGACAGGTGCATGCTCTGTGCCGAGGAATGTACCGGCCAGGCCATAAGCACCACCAACACGGTAAAGGTCACAGTAGCCGGCAGGGACCTGGAATGGGGAGAGATAGACTATCACAAGTGCAGTCGCTACTTCTGCGGTGCAAGCAGACAGTACAACCCGTTCATGACTTGTCCTGAAGATGAAGAAGGCTTCGCCCAGCCCGTAAGCCAGGGACAGCGGTACAAAGTGCCTCCCACGTACGTGTATGGCAGGGCGCTCGAAGGCGCCCGCGGGTGTATTCGCGCTTGCATGATGCATCTCGATGAACAAGAGAAACTCGAGAACAAGTTCAAGGCACCGTTCCGCATAAGAAAGCCCTGGAGACTGTGACGTACCATGCAGTTCGCCGTCGGCTATCAATTGCCCGAACCGGACGCGGACGAAAAACCGCTCACGCGCATCGTGCAAGTTCTCGCCTCACAAGGCGTGAGCGCCCCGTCCCAACCCGGATAATTCATCAGTTTGTAGAAGGCTCATAGGATGGAAACGACAACCAAGCTCCGGTTCACTGAGCCGAGACTTATTGTAAGTGAATGTGCTAACATGCTCGCACTGGAGGCTTGTACCAATGAGCAGTGCGCTTCTGACCGTCGGTGCGTTGATCCTGCTGGCGCTGGGTTATTACTTCTACGGCCGTTTTATCGAGCGCCGGATCGTCGAGCCCGACCCGGACGCACAGACCCCCGCCTTCGCGCTGCGCGACGGAATAGACTATGAGCCGGCTAGGCCGATCATGCTGTTCGGCCACCACTTCACCAACATCGCCGGCGCAGGTCCCATCGTCGGGCCGGTAATCGCCGTGGCGTACTTCGGCTGGGCGGCGACACTCGGCTGGATTATCCTCGGCACCATCTTCATCGGCGGCGTCCACGACTACCTCTCCCTGATGATGTCTGCACGCAATCAGGGCAAGAGCATTTCCGACATCGCCGGCCGCCTTGTCGGCAGGCGTGCCAGTGTCGTGATGGGAATGTTCCTGTGGCTCGCCCTGATACTCATCATTGCGATGTTCGGGATACTGGCCGCTAAGACCCTCATTACCGCACCCAGCGTTGTCATTCCCAACGCCGGCCTGCTTGTGGCGGCCATGGTCATCGGCCTGGCCATCTACAAATGGCGGCAGCCGCTGTGGGTGGTGACCATAGTCGGGGCGGTGCTACTCGGGTTGTTGCTGTGGGCGGGTTACGTATGGCCCCTGGAGCTTCCCACGTCAATGGGCGATCCCTTTGTCGTCTGGTTCGGCATTCTGATGCTCTATTGTCTCCTCGCCTCGGTCCTGCCCATCTGGTTCCTGGAACAGCCCCGTGATTATTTGAGCTCCATGCTGATGGTCGTCGGCATCGGCCTTGGTTTTATCGCCATCTTCGCGGCCAATGCCCCGCTGGAGGCGCCAGCTCATGTGGCAGTTGTGGCCAAGCACGGCCCGATCTGGCCGATGCTGTTCATATTGGTCGCGTGCGGTGCAGTCTCCGGCTTCCACGCTCTGGTCGCCGGCGGCACTACAGTCAAGCAACTTGGCAATGAAAAGCAGGGCCTCCCGATCGCCTATGGCAGCATGGTGTTCGAAGCCGCACAGGCCGTATCGGTCGTCTTCCTGGTGGGAGCGGGCCTGTACTGGGCCGGCTCACATCTCGGCCCTGACGGCAAGTCCCTGGTGCTGTTGGACCTCATGGAGGATCCCAAAGGCGGCGGCGCGGCGGTTGCGTTCATCCGAGGCTTTGCGAACCTGACCCACATGGGCCTGCCATTCATCACCTTCCAGGCCGGGGTGCTGGTAGCTGCCATCGTTCTCAACGCGACGCTTCTGGACACTCTGGACACCTGCACCCGTCTGGGTCGGTTCGTGCTGAGCGAGACATTCGGCGACCGTATCAAGCCACTGCAGAACCGCTGGCTCGCCAGCATCATCACGGTAATACCCGCAGCTTATCTCGGCCTGTCCGGCACCGGCAAGTTCCTCTGGCCTGTCTTCGGTGCCGCCAACCAGTTAATCGCCGCCCTCGCCTTATTGGTCGTTGCCATCTATCTGGTCGGCGTGGGCAAGCCCAGCCTCTACGCGATCGTGCCCGGCATCTTCATCCTGATAACGACAGTGGCGGCCCTGATGTACCAGGCTTACGGACTCTTTTTCGGCGATTCACCCAACTATCTACTTGTCGGGATCTGCGTGGTACTGATCGGCCTGGCGATCTACGTCTCTGGCGAGGCAGTACCCCGCCTGCAGCGGGTCGTGGCGCAGGAGCAGACCATGCCCGAATAGGGAGGGCTCTTGCGCTGTGAGACCACCGAAAAGAACAAAGCGCGCAGCTCGAATCGAGTTGCGCGCCGTTCTTTTCCGTATCTCCAATCTAGCTGGCCAGGTGCGGGAACGCCTCCCTGACACCGGGGCATTTGATCTCGCCGTCAGCTACATTCAGACCGCGGGCCAGAGCTCCATCCTCCTCCATCGCCCTCACAATGCCCAGGTCGGCGAGCTTGCGAGCATACGGCAGTGTGGCGTTGGTCAGGGCGTATGTTGAGGTCCGTGGCACTGCGGCGGGAATATTGGTCACCGCATAGTGCACCACGCCGTGCTCAATGTATGTAGGTTCTGCGTGGCTGGTGGGACTTATGTTTTCCACACAGCCGCCCTGGTCAATTGACACATCAACGATGACTGCCCCCGGCCTCATGGCCTTTATCATGTCCTGTGTCACTACATGTGGCGCGCGCGCTCCGGGTATCAGCACTGCGCCGATTACCACATCGGCCTGGCTGGCGGCATCGGCGACAGCCAGCGGGCTGCTGTACAGGGTTGTAACTGCGGCTCCGTGGATATCGTCAAGGTAAGCAAGACGCTGGGTGTTGACATCAAAAGCGGACACGTGCGCCCCCATGCCGGCTGCGACCTTGATGGCACACGCCCCGACGGTACCACATCCGATAACGACTACTTCGGCAGGTGCGACGCCGGTGACGCCGCCCATCAATACGCCGCGACCGCCGGAGTGTTTCTGCAGGCATTGCGCGGCCACCTCGGCGGCCATCTTCCCCGCCACCTCGCTCATCGGCTCCAGCAGGGGCAGGTGCCCTTCGTCTTTCTGCACCGTCTCATAGGCGACACCAACTATTCCAGCGTCGAGCAGCGCCTTGGTCAGTTCCTTCGAAGACGCCAGGTGCAGATAGGTGAATAGTATCTGGCCTTTCTTCAGCAGCCCGTATTCAGTGGCGACAGGCTCCTTGACCTTCATTATCATCTCAGCGCGTCCGAAGACATCTTCCGCCCCGGACACTAACTCGGCACCGGCACTGCTGTACTCTTCATCGTTGATGCTACTGCCTTCCCCTGCTCCTTGTTGGACGAGTACCTGATGCCCGTCAGCTACCAGCGCGTGCGCGCCGGCGGGTGTGACAGCCACCCGGTATTCGCCCTCCTTAATCTCCGTCGGTACTCCGATGATCATCTATGACCTCCCGTATCCTTATAGCTCTGGTGCCTCTTAGCCGCTGCTCTTGCGATATAGTTACTCGTCTGGCAATTTGCTCACAAGCTGTAAAGCGTCCGGCTCGATGGTACATTCCACCGGCGTCTCCCCCATTATCTCCCCATCGGTTTGCCATTTCACCGGCTCTTCCGCTTCTATTCTCAGGTATCTGCCCTGCACTACCGTGGCCGCGTGGTGATCGTCGGCCGGCGCACCCCATACGAAGGTATCCAACCCGAAGTTGAGCAGTTCACCATAGCCTCTATCGTGCAAAATGACAAAGTCCAACAGACCGTCGTCGGGGTGCGCGTTCTTCGAAAGCTCCAGCCGGTAACTGTACTCCGGAAGATTTGATACGAAAACGCCCCACATGGGCCCCGCAAAGCTTTCTTTCTCGAACGTCAGTCTCAGGTCCTTTGCGTCCTCCATAAGTATCGCCTGCACAGCCTGCCCGGCAAAGGCCAGCCAGCCGACTACCTCTTTCCACGGCTTGCTGATCTTATCTACTATCTCTGCATCCAGGCCCGCGCCCGCCATACCTGCAAAATAGCGCCCGCCCATCACGCCCAGATCTATGGGACTGGCCTGGCCGTGGACTGCCAGACGGCTGGCTTTGCCCAGTTCGCCGGACCGCAGCCCCAGGTATCTCCCCAGGACATTGCCGGTCCCGAGGGGAATCACGGCCAACTCCAGCGGCGTTGCGGCTATCTCCTGGATGACCTCATTTACCGTGCCATCGCCGCCGGCGACTACAATGCGCTCGTGACCGACCTGGGCAGCCTCTGCTGCAAGCCTGCGCGCATCGCCCTTCTGTCGGGTCAGTGCCACTTGCGGACTCGCCCCTGCCTCCAGAAGCTGTTGCACCACGTCGCCGACCTGCACTACCTTGCCGACCAATCTTGCTGTCGGATTTACTATCACCAGCATCAGGTTCTCACCGGCTATGAGGCAATTATCAATAGATGTATTGGCAAATCGCGTTCTATTTCAGGATCACGAAGAAGAGCAATAGGTAATAGTAAACCAGCGGCATGTTGAAAAGCAGGCCGTCAAAACGATCGAGGAACCCGCCGTGGGCCCCGAAAACCGTGCCGAAATCGTCTATCTCGAGGCTGCGTTTCAATATCGAGCTTGACAGGTCGCCCACCTGTGTCACACTTCCAATCAGCACCCCCAATATCACACTATGGTACCACGGCATGCCCATCCACGTTGCGATCGCCCAGGCGGACAACAATGCGGCCAAGAAACCGGCGATCGCCCCTTCGACGGTCTTATTCGGGCTGATATTCGGGGCCAGCCGGCGCTGGCCCCACGTCTTGCCCGCAACGAACGCGAAGGTGTCACAGAACCAGACCGGTATCACCACCAGCACAAGTGCGCCCAGGCGGTGCCAGAACTTGCCAAGGCCCTCTACTCCGATTGCAGCCGGCAAATCCATCTCACACAGCCGCGCCAGGAAAGATAGCATGACGGCCACATAAACGACGCCGAAGACGGTAATCGCTGAACTCGCCACAGCCGTGTGTTTGAATCCAGGACGCAACACGGACACCAGCGAGCCGGCTGCCAGCGCAAGCAGTAATACTACGGTAATCTCGCCGGCGCTGGCCGGGGCGAAGATAGTGGCTGCCAACAGCCCGACCCCGGCGGCGAACCCAAGCCCCACCGCCGGCCGATAGCCACCTGCCATCGCTCCGGAGTAGTACTCGGCCAATCCGACGATGACCAGCAGGGCCAGAGGCACAAACAGCCACCAGTCGCCCATATACGCCAAATACAGCAGTGCCGGGATACCAAATAGCGCCCACATCGCTCGACTGAGGAATTCCACAAGCATCGCTACTCCTTCGATCGGTCTCCGCGTGACTCGGCACCCCTCTACTTCTGCATAGACACTCGCATATTTAGCCGTCACACCGCCTTACACCTGCTAGAGATAGACAAATTGTGCCGCCGGTTGTCTCTCTGGGCAGGATTGACCCGTCGGCCTGCGGAAGAAAGCCTTACAAGCCAACAAAGCGCGACGAATGCCTCACGCGTCCCAGGCTGAGGCCACTGGATCCGGGACGGATGATCTTGCGATTGCTGTTTTGCTTGCTGGCATGCTTTCTGGTTTGCATGCAACTACGTTCTTGTGCGGAAGTGATGCGATGATAGGAAACCAGTGGAGCTTTGTGTTACCAGTGCTCTTGCTGAGCACGGTGGCGCCGCTTCGGGCGCAGGAATATCAGTTCATAACGATCCCCGAGCAGATGCGGCCGGTCGTGCGCGGCATTGACGTACAGGAACTGGCCGCCCGCTACGCTACGAAAGACCCGGAGGCTGTAGCAACCGTTGATGCGGTCTTGAAAAGGGCCGAGGCCTATCAGAATATCACAGCCCAGTGGTGGATTGAGCGGACCGCCGTAAAGACACCGCTGGGGATGTGGACCACCGCCTGCCCCTTTCACCCGGAGCAGGTGAAGGATTTCAGCAGCGTCTCGTGGCGCACCTCGCTGGATGAACCGTTCAGGCTGTACTGCCCGCTGTGCCAAAAGGAGGGCCGCAAGTACGCTTACTACCCCAACCCCGATTATCCCGACGATGGCACCGGCTGCTATCCCACCGACGAGGTCTGGAAGCGCACGCACGGGCCCGAATGGGGCAAGCAGCACCCCGGCATCCCCTGGGACCACTGGAATGGCAAGCCGCACGGCTACAGCGCTGCGGGATATGCCTACTTTTTCCGAGGCAAGTGGCATCATACCGCGCACATGGGGATAGCAAAGGCCGTGCTCCCTGCCCTGGGCGAGGCGTATCAGGTCGCCGCCCATGTGCTGCCGCCGGATGAGCCGCGTGCGGCAAAGGCCGAGTATTTCGCCCGGGCCGTGCAGATGGGGCTATTGACGATTGCCCGCGCGCATCTCGGCGATACCTATCTGCGCGACGTGCTGGGACATGGCGAGGAACAATACGCGCAAATGCTTGCCTCAGTTTACGACGAAGAGGTGGACGCGGGCTACTTCCCCGGCTATCTGCCCTACACGTTGTTCGACGGCCTATACAAAGACGAGAAGCACCCAGCTCGTTATGGGGATATCTATTGCGACGGCTCGCAGTTCGGCGACGCCTATGCCAACGGCTGGCTGCGCGGCTTTGCCCTGGTGCGTAACGGCTATACGCAGAAGCAAGTCGCCGCCGGAGCGGTTCATGCCACCGAGTGCGTGTTGGCGGCTCACCCAGAGGACGAAGAACGCCTGCAGGCTGCAGGCAGCCAATTCAAGCTGAAATATGGCAAGCTCGATTACCATCACCGGCCATACACAATGCTGGCATACCATAACCTCCACGGCCGGCTGCTGGAGAGCCAGTTCCGACTGGGGCGACTGTTCGGAGACCAGCGCATCGTTGACATCACGCTGCGCAACTTCCACTACTATCTGCGCGGCTACGACTGGGGCGACGGTCACGGTGAGGAGGGCTCGCCTGCATATACCAACTGCGCCTGGGGTACGATGAGCTATTTCCTCGAAACGATCCGGGGCTACCAGGGCGACTTTGGCCCCGATCATCGGTGGTGGGATGAACGGACCGGCGGGCTGAATCTGTACCGCGACCAGGATTTCTGCAACAGTCTGGCCGAAGCCGGTCTGACCTGCCTGCCCAACGGCTGCCAGATAGCCTGGGAGGATTCACATGCTGCAACTCGTCCGCCCTTGAGATTTCTGGCCAAATCGCTGCAGGCCGGGGCAAAGCTGCCGGACGATTGCCGCGATTTCTACACAGTCACCGGCGTGCCCGGTCACGAAAACGTTACGCTCAAGGACCCGGCCAAGTTGCCATCCTATCTTTTGCACAACAACCGCAAGGTCGTCTTCCGACTGCAGCATCAGCATGATACAGATGTCCTGGCGCTGGACTACACGTGGCGCTGCGGGCATTGGCACTACGCACCGCTTAGCCTGGTTTACTACGCGCAGGGCCAGGAGGTGCTGACGGACCAGGGCTATCTGGGCGCGATGCACTGGTGCACCAGGGAATGGATCAAGCATTGCCCGGCCCACAACTGCTGCACGGTTCGCAACGCCGATGGCGACCACACGGTAACCCGCAGCCTGCGCGGCGAGCCGACCGGAGTGATGGCCGACTGCGAGTGGGTGCAGGTGGCCGAGGTGGCGGAGCGGCTCCCGATAAAGCTTGAGCAGCTCGGCGAAAATGGATGCTATGGGCGGACCGTGGCCCTCATTGACTGTGGCGAGGCTTCTTATACGCTTGACATCTTCAGAGTGCGCGGTGCTGCCACCCACGAATGGTACCTGCACGCCGATGGCGAGCGATTGAGCATCGCTGGGGCCGACATGGGAGCTGTCAAGGCCGAGAATCTCGCCGACCTGCTGGGTGTGGACCACCGCGCTTCGCGGATGTCTCTCCAGCACGTAAAGAACTTGCACGTGGGCCAGACTGACGGGGACTTCGCCGCGACATGGTCGCCTTTGCGCACATGGGCGTCCGGCGAGAAGGTGGTAAGCGATGACAAGGGCTACCGCTGCACCATGCTGGGGTCGGCGGGTACCGAACTCATCACCGGCACCGCACCCGGGCAGCGCTACACCGACAACCGCGACCTCGGCACCGAGATAGAGCTGCTCTGCGTGCGGCGGCCCAACACCGATGCACTTGACGAATTTGTCGCCGTGCACGAGGCATACCAGGGCACGCCGTTCATCAAGAAGTTTCAGCGGCTCCCCGCTGCCGGTGGAATAGTGGCTGTAAGTGTTGACCGCGGTGACGCGGCGGACTATGTGCTGTCTGCCCACTGGGACCAGCCGGTGACCGAAGCGGTGAGTGTGGACACGCCTGACGGAGCCATCAGGTTTACCGCCTCATTTGCGGCCCTGACCGTGGTCGCCGGACAAGTGACGCGCGGGATGCTGCTGGGCGCGGGCACTGTCAGCCTCGGCAGCTTCAGCATAAGCACCGAGGCCGAACTATCCGGCCGCCTGCTCAGCTTCGATGACGAGGCCGACTACTTGCTGATAGAAGCGGACAATCCCTGGCCCGCAGGCGATGTGCTCGCGGACCAGTGGGGCTTCATCCGCCACGAACATGGCGTTTCGACGTTCACTGTGCGGTCCGTGGAACCTGATGGCGAAGGGCGATACAAGATCCATCTCAAGTACACTCCGCACCTGGCAATCTGCCGCGTGTTGGCCTCCGGCGTCCTTGATGCGAAGCGTATAATGGTCGAGCCGATGCCGAATGTCCCGCGAGATGCCTTCAAACCCAGTTCCCTCGGCTTTTACGTGTATCGCCAGTTGGCCGACCGATTGGAGCTGGTCGGGGCGTATGAGCGACGCTCGTCGGTCCGGCTCAAGGACGAATACGGCTATGATCTGGGACCTCCGCAGCCGCTGATCGTGGTTGACGGCGACACCTCGCAGGTGAAGGCGGGTCATGAACTCGCCATCAGCCGCCTGCGACCCGGGCAGGACACAGTTTTCATCACGCCCTGCTGTAGCACCCAGAACACCGAGATGTAGCGATGATAGCTCATCACACTTGATGTCGGGCTGGAGCCCCGCCTCACGGCGCTGAAGAGCGTCAGGGAGAAAAGGCATGAAACAAGTCAACATCGGAATGGTAGGCACGGGGTTCGCGGCGAGCTTTCACACAGAGGCCATCCGCAAGGTAGTCGGCATACAAGCCGAGGTCGTGGCGGTCGCGTCCGGGCACTTCGACAATGCCGTCAGGTTCGCACAAGAGCACAGTATCTCAACGAAGTACGAGACTTACGATCGACTCCTGGCCGACGAGCAGATTGATGTGGTGGACCTCTGCGTCCCGACCAATCTGCATCTGCCGATGGCGCTGCAGGCTGCCGAGGCGGGCAAGCACGTCATCCTCGAAAAGCCGCTTACCGGCTACACCGCCGCTGCCGGCCATGACCAAGACGAACTCATCGGCAATACGGTGCCGCGCCAGCAGATGCTCGACCATACGCTGGCACGGATGGACGAGCTGGAGCAGGCGCTAAGGGCAAGCGGCGTGAAATTTATGTACGCGGAGAATTGGGTCTATGCGCCGGCGGCTGCAAAGGCCCGCAACCTCATTGCATCGGGCGGCGGCACCATCATGCGACTGCACGCCGAAGAATCCCACTCCGGCTCACACGCCTCCTATGTCACACACTGGTCGCTGGCCGGCGGCGGATCGCTCTTGCGCACCGGCTCGCACCCCATGGGCGGAGTGTTGCACATGAAGCAATTCGAGGGCCTGCACAAGCATGGCAAGCCGATTCGCCCCATCTCCGTCGTCGCGGAGATAGGTAATTTGACGAAGATGGACAGCTTCCTGGCCGAGGAGCCAAAATATCTCAGGCACGATCTGGTTGACTGCGAGGACTGGGGCGCAGCGTTGATAACCTTCGAGGACGGCTCGGTGGCCGAGGTGATCTCGTCCGATGTTGTGCTGGGCGGCATCTACAACTACATGGAACTGTTCTGCTCCAATGGGCGCATCCGCTGCCATATCAACCCCAACGATCAGGTCGTAGCCTACGGGCCGGCAGATGACAGCTTCGGCGATGAGTACCTCGCCGAGAAGATCTCAACACGCCGAGGCTGGAATTTCGCATCACCCGACGAGCACTGGGCCAGCGGGTACCCGCAGGAGATGCAGGATTTCATGGAGGTCATCGCCGAGGACCGCGAGCCGCTGTCAGGCTGGCTGCTGGCGCGCGATGTTGTCGCAGTGATCTATGCTGCCTACGTTTCAGCCGAGGAGGGCCGCCGCGTCGAAGTACCCTTGTGAGCATCAAGCCAATCCAAGTAGGGAATTACTCACCTTGTGGCATGCAGAGGAAATGCACATGCAAGAACGCCTCGCCGCTGGGCTGTCGCCTTCGCCAAGGCTACGGCGACTAGAATGGCGCGCAAGCTTGTGTTTCGGGTTTATTGAAGTGGCACGGCCCTTTTTGCTAGCCTTCCTGGACGACAGGCTTCCTAGCCTGTCGAGGTCTCTCCAAACAGCAACGGCATGGACAGGCAAGGATGCCTGTCCTCCAGGATAAACTATTGGGGGCGAGTCGCCACCTCCTACCTTGCCTGTCCGCTCTTCTAACGCTTCAAGCTGAGCAGTCACCCAATGAAAAAAGGGAACGCCGCCGCGGCGTTCCCTTGTCTGTTTCTTCGCAGGCAGATCGCGTTATGTGCCTTCGCCGGCCCGGACGCTGTACTCTTCGGGCATCACCGGTTCCCACAGCCCCACCAGACAAGCCCCGATGTCAATGGCATCGCGGCCCCAATGCCTAATCCGTAGTTCCACTCTACCGAGCCATGCCCGCACACGGTCGCCGAGCCTTCTGCAATATGCCGAGGGCTGTTCCTCGGTCAACTCCAGAACTTTTTCGCCTTCCTCTATGTAACCGAGTTCGCTGCGCACCGCCGATGCCTTGCCCTCTGCAGTCTTTAGGAACTTGAGCTCGGCTTCTGCGCGGCGATTTTCCTCTACAAGTCGCTTGTATTCGCGCGTCTTATAGACGACCTCACGAGCCCTACGCACACTTCTTACGACTGGCTTGATCCCAGTTGCTACGAACCCCACCACCACTGCCAGACAAACTACCTTGGCCCAGAACTCCCAGTCAACGCCAGAGTGCTTGTGCTCGACGCCCCTTCTCACCATCTTACCATCGGCACCCTTCCCGAGATGCTGCGTCCCTATACTGCGATTTGCGGGTCGGCGTCTGTTGCCTGACCAAGCGTAGTATATATCTTTACCACATTTTCATATCTACCGCAAGTCAAATCTACTGCAGATTATAGAACACCGCGCTGCCCAGATACTGCGCCGTGCTGCCTAGCATCTCCTCGATACGCAGCAACTGGTTGTACTTAGCCACCCGGTCCGTGCGGCATGGTGCGCCCGTCTTGATCTGACCGGCGTTGACGCCAACCACCAGGTCCGCAATAGTCGCATCATCGGTCTCGCCACTGCGGTGGGAAACCACAGCGGTCATCCCGGCGCATTTAGCCATGTCAATAGCGGCCAGCGTCTCGGTCAGAGTACCGATCTGATTCAGCTTTATGAGTATGGAGTTTATGGCCCTGTCGGCAATCGCCTTCGCCAGATATTTCACGTTGGTCACAGTCAGGTCATCGCCGACGATCTGCACCTTGCCGCCGAGCCTCTCGACCAACTTGGGCCAGCTTTCCCAGTCATTTTCACCCAAACCGTCCTCAATCGAGATGATCGGATAATTGGCGCACAATTCCGCATAGTATTCGATCATCTCTGCGGAGCTGAGCGTCCGCCCCTCGCCGGCCAGGTCGTACATCCCGTCCTCGGTATAAAGCTCGCTGGCGGCCGGGTCCAGAGCGATCATCATGTCATCGCCCGCCTCGTAGCCTGCCTTTTCGATAGCCTGCATTATGACCTGCAGCGCCTCTTCGTTGCTGCCCAGGTTGGGCGCGAATCCGCCCTCATCGCCTACGCCGCCGCTTAGCCCGCGCTCGTCCAGCACCTTGGCCAGGGCGTGATAAGTCTCCGCACACCAGCGCAGACACTCGGCGAAGCACTCAGCGCCCACAGGCACAATCATCCATTCCTGCAGATCCACATTGTTAGCCGCGTGCTCGCCACCGTTGATGACATTCATCATGGGCACCGGCAGCTGACGCGCCGACACGCCACCGATATACTGATAAAGCGGCAGCTCGACCGACTGCGCAGCGGCCTTGGCGGTCGCCAGTGACACTCCAAGGATGGCATTAGCACCCAGTTTGCTCTTGTTCTCGGTGCCATCCAGGGCGATCATCAGCTCATCAATACAGGTCTGGTCCGTGGCATCCAGGCCCACGATCTCGGGAGCGATGACCTCATTGACGTTGGCCACGGCCTGCAGGCGACCTTTGCCGCCATAGCGTTTCTTGTCGCCGTCAACGAGTTCAAGCGCCTCGCGCTGGCCGGTTGAAGCGCCCGAGGGCACCGCTGCGCGGCCC
>JALGTY010000415.1 GCA_029821145.1 Candidatus Zipacnadia bacterium | reverse complement strand
GCGGCCAAGTCGGCAGGATCGTCGCCCTCAATGTCCAGCAGAGCACGGGCCTTTCGCGCCTGGATCTTGGGCATAACCTCCCAGACCTGCCGGTCCAACTCCAGCGCCGTGGCGAAGTCCTCCGCCTCCTCCACCTTCACGAACCACAAGCCGTCCACCGCCGTGTAGGAGCGGCGCAAGTAGTCTGCAATGATACGGTCGGAATATTGGGGCCGAGATTGTTCGGTCATCGGGTGACTAGTCACCTATCCGCGGCGCGGGAATACATCCGGAATACAAACGGCAACGGGCAGTGAGGCAGCAATTGACGACATTCACAGGCGATAGCAAAGGCGCCCTCACCCCTTTTATTCCCCTCTCCCGCAGGGAGAGGGGAAAACGGCAACGGCAAGAAGCTCACAGGCTGGGCTTCGACAAGCTCAGCCCCTACGGGAAAGCCCCGCCGTCGCTAAAGCTATGGTGGACAGGCCTGTGCCACCGTTGGAGCTCTGCCTATTCGGCGCCGGGTGCAGTGACCGTGAGCTCTGCGGTGCCGGAAATGCCGGTGGCGACATCAGTTGCTGCGATCCGCCAGATGCCCGAGGCATCGTTGAGAGCCAGATCGAACTCCGCTTCGCCTGAGCCGTCATCTGCCGTAATCTGGGTGCCATAATAGTCCCTGAGGCCATCGGGGCCAGTGACCTGCACGCGGAATACGTGCCTGCCGGGCTGCGGGCCGTCCGTCTCTACTCGCACGCGATAAGAAACACGCTCTCCGGGCTGCTTCGCCTTCGCGCGTGGAATCACCGAGACCGCAGTCACCTGATACGGCAGGAGCGAGTAGATCTGGCAGTAGCCCTGTGGCATCAACTTCTCGGCGCGGTCGGTCTTGCCGAGGTACTCGCCAGCGCGCAAATCATAGACATGGGCCTGGTGCGGGAACGTGACCGCAATCTGAGAGCGGCGGTGCGGTGCCTCACCGGTCGCGGCACTCCCCGGCCCACCGCCGGTCAAGACCACTCCCGTCTCGCGCAGGATGCCGACATAATGGGCATCGCCGCCGTAATAGCGTACAACATAGTAGCGGTCGGCATCAGCAGCAGCAATCTGAGTGAAAGGCGTCACTCCGGCCAAGTCAAGCACCTCGCCGAGCAGCTCTTGCAGCGGCTGATGCACTGCCAGATTGCGCCGGCGAGCATAAGTGTCCATGAAGAGGTTGAGCAGCACCGCCCGGCCCTTGCCTACGTTGCGCACAATCAGCAGCGGGGTGTCCGCCATTTTCCCGAGGGCAGTGCCGGCAGTGACCTTGATTGTGGTATCGCCAGAGAGGTCCTGGAAGGTTATGGGCGTGGGATCACACTCGCCCAGGGCGGTGGTAAATACGGCCTCGCCGTCTGTGCGGCGGGCCTTGGGGTTCATGTCGGTGCGCTCGATGCCGAAAAGCTCGTCAAGTGCACCGGCGGCCCGTGGCGCACAGTGCTGGTCCATCAGGCCGGTGCGGGCGTCGGCGATAAGAGTGCCGCCGGCCTCGACATATGCCTTCATCTGCTGCGCCTCTTTGTCGGATATCGCTACGGAGTACGGCAGGATAAAGGCCGCCGGCATCAGCTTGGTGAGCTCAC
This sequence comes from Candidatus Zipacnadia bacterium, assembly GCA_029821145.1. GTDB lineage: Bacteria > Armatimonadota > Zipacnadia > Zipacnadales > UBA11051 > UBA11051. The sequence continues at coordinate 1,573 of JALGTY010000415.1, read as the reverse complement.
CCTGTTCGATCTGAGCGTAAGACAAGAACTTCATCTGCAGGGCGCTGTCTTCAATAGCCTTGAGCCAACCGGCCTGGTTGTTCTTGAAGGTCGGTTCGCCGCCGGTGATAAAAGCAGCGTGGATGCTGGGGTGTGAGTAGTGCATATAGACATCCGCCGCCCGGCCATCACAGGCGTGCAACAAGCGGGCCAGGCCGTTGCGCATTTCTCTGATGTGCAGTCGGCCCTCGGCAGCGGTCTGAGTGTAGGTGTAATCCGGTTTTATCAGAGACGCGCAGGAGAAGTACATCGCGCCGGCATTGTCATTGAGCAGCCTGCGCCAGAGTTGGTGCTCAAGCGCCGGGTCGGTAGCGCCATAGCCCCACCAGGGCGCGGCAAGCATGTCGTGGAAGGAGCGGTGCATCTCGCCGGTGTTCTGGTGGTCGTAGGCCTGGATGAAGTCGAAGGCGTCGGTGAGGCGCCACCAGTCATAGCCGCCATAGGCCGAGGCCGCCTGGCTTCCCGAGGTGCCGAGCCGGGCGCCGGGATCGTAGCTCTCCAGCGTGTCGTCCATCCAGCGCAGGAAATCCGCGAAGGTGATCTCCATGAAGGTGCGATGGTCAGCCCAGGGGGCGTAGTTGGCGCGCTCGCCCACTTCGTCAGCCGTCATCGGCATGACCTCGTCCCAGGTGGCAAAGTCGGTGTCCCACTCGGTATTCAGAGCCGCAAGTGTGGGGTACTGCTGCTGAAGCCACTGTCGGAATTTGTCCAGACAGCCGGGAGTGAAGTCGTAGTCGAAGGGAGTGGTGTAATAGGTAACGGAAAGCTCGTCGCCGCAGACATAGCCAATCGGGCGGTACTTAGCGACAGCGGCAGCGACCTTTTCAAGCTTTGCAGCGACATGCTCGCGGGTGTCGTCTGCGTTCAGACACCAGGCGCGCTGGAGATATTTCTTGTCGTGAGTGCGCACATACTCGTCTTTTTGCTGGGCGAAAGTCAGGTGATCTTTGGAACGTGCGCGCCCAGTGCTGAGCACCCCGGCGGCAGCACCCATGGGCATTGACTGCAAGCCGGCTTCGAAGGTCGTGCGGTGCTCGCCATCGCCGTATCGTGCGGTGGTGGTAACGCTGTCTATGCCGACGTTCTTCACCAGGTCGGCTTTCGCTTGCTGCAAGTACTCCCGCGAATAGGCGCCCGCCGGACTACCCCATAGCCCGCTGCGAAACGCAGTCCACTCGCGAGCAGTCCACTCGCGAGTGTCCCAGGCCGGAGGCATGGTCAATATCTTCTGCTCGGCCGCATCCAGGAGACCCGCATCGTCATGCAGCTCGAAGCGCAACACGGCGGTCGTTGCCAAGGGCTCCGGGAGGCTGAAAGCTACTTCGCAATCACCCTCCGAGGCAACCGGCTGCTCATGCCGCCAGATAAGCCGATCGTGCGCGTCAGTCAAAGAGGCAACCAGTCGCACCTGGGCCGGGGCCGTCTCCGTCGCCGCCAGCGTCATCTGGGCCGCTACTGTGTCGCCTCGGCAGTATATCTCATCGAGCACCTGCAGTTCGGTAATCTCAACCGGAGCCTGTACATGCACCGGCAC
>JALGTY010000414.1 GCA_029821145.1 Candidatus Zipacnadia bacterium | reverse complement strand
ATATGGGATTTGAAGACTGGAGAGCGGCTGTTCCGTGAGCGGGTGATCCCCGGCGGCATTCGCTCCATGGACGTCCGTGAGGATGGCCAGGCCGTGCTGCTGGCCGACAGTGGCGGTAAGGTCCATGAATGGGATATTGCGAAGAATGAGATTCTGCACAGTTTCCCCACCGGGCAGGCAGTACTGCTGACTGCCTGCTACTCACCCGACAGTACGCGGGTGTTGACTACCGGTCAAAGCCCTCCGACGCTGAAGGAGTTTGAGCTGGCCACCGGTAAGGAACTCGTTTCCATGAAGGGCAACAAGCTGTACAGTTTCCTCCAGGGCATCTATGATGCCGAGGGCAAGACTGCTTTCGTGGATGGAGGTTACAGCGGAGATAACCCGATACTTGCTCATTACGACCTGGCGACCGGGGAATTGCTGCACGAGTGGCACAACAACTACTACTCACATAGACGCAGCCTGGAGCTGTCGCCCGACGGTGAGCGCATTCTTATCGGTAGCCGCACCATGGCCGCGGAATACAGTACAGACAGTTATGAGCAACTGAAGCGGTTCACGGGCCATCAGGGCGCTGCGGTTACTGCCGTGGCCTACTGCAAGGAGCCGAGCCAACTGCTGACGGGTTCGCGCGATGGCTCGATTCGCCGCTGGGATCGCGAGAAGCCTGAGGTGCTGTTGCGCTGGTGTCCACATGCAGCTTACTGCACCAACATCCGCGTATCACCAGATGGCAGTCGGGTGCTTTCTTACGGATCCGGTATGGTGGTCGAAAGCGATATCTCCACCGGCGCACCGACAATTGCCTGGGAGCGCCACAGTCAGGGCGTAGAGGCCGTTGCGGTGCTGCCCGACGGCCGGCGCGCGGTCAGTGGGTCGTCTGATACGACCCTGCGACTGTGGGACATCACCACCGGAGAGGCGCTGGGTACGATGGAGGGCGCGACGCTCGGGGCCTATGCAGTGGCGGTGGCTCCCGACGGCAGCAAGGTCGCCGCCGGCTGCAAAGACGGTGTGGTGCGCGAATTCAGCATCCCTGACGGCAAACTGATTCGCGAGTTGAAAGGCCATCTCGGCTACGTTCGCTCGGTGGCCTACACACCTGATGGCCGGCGGCTGTTGAGCAGTGCCGGCGATGGTCGTGTTCGCATCTGGAGTGCTGACAGCGATGAGGCGATCCATGTCATGAGGGAGCACCGGGGCGGGGTGTTGTCAGTGGCAGTATCTGCTGACGGCCGGCGGGCTCTGAGTGCGGGTCGTGACGGCACGGTGCGGCTGTGGGACCTGGAGGCGGCGGAGTTGCTGCGCACCTTCACAGGACACCGCGGCTGGGTAGAAGCCGTTTGCTTCGCAGTTGAGGGTGGCTACGCGTTTTCGTCAGGTCGTGACGGCCGCATTCTGAAATGGAATCTGGAGACTGGCGAGATCGAAGCTGAGATGGTCCAGGGCAGTTGGGTGCGGGCTCTGGCCTGTGCGCCGGATGGCAAGTACATTTACGCTGGTGGTGATGACAGCCTCATTACCTGCTGGGACCTGAACAGTGGCGCGAGAGTCGCAACTCTGCGGGGCCATGCGGCCAGTGTGGTGGACCTGGCGTTTGCGCTTGACGGCGAGTATGTGATATCGGCCAGTCTGGACAGTTCGCTACTGGTTTGGGCACGGCCTGAAACCCTCCTTGCAGTCTATGTCAACGCTGCCGGTGAGGAAGTCGTGCAACTGCACCGACAGGGCCAGGCAACCTGCTGGACCGAGGCGCAAAGAGGGGCCAGCCCGCACCTTGCAGTTGATGCCGATGCGGAGACCTACTCGGCTACTACCACTGGCGTGAAGTGGACAGGTGATCTCCCCAAGGATCTGGGAATGAAATGGGACGCTCCGGTCGTCGTCGGGGCTTTCGAGATTGACTATTTCAATGCCGGCTATGCGCCGACGGACGCCGGCCAGCAGTTGCAGGCCTGGGACGGTGAAGACTGGTATCCGATCAAGGCGCAGGTGAGCAAGGACGAAAGCGGGGCGAATTGGGTCTATACCTTCACACCGGTGACGACTTCACGGATCAGGGTCTTCATCACCGAGTTCTCCGAGGGCCGCACCGCAGTACGTGAGATGCGAATTTTCCCGGAGCCGGCCAAGCTGCAGGAGCGACCATGAGTGTGTGCGACGGGCGTACCCGCCTCACCTTGCTGCAAGGCGAAGCCCTGAAGCGCTCGCCCTGACGAGGTCAGGCGATAGATATTCGTGGAGCAACCGACGCAGTGTCCCGTTTAGCTATAAAACCACTCCAGTGGATAGATGCGCAGCACTGTTTCGCCAGGTTTCTTGGCAGTGCCGTGCCGCTCGCCCAGTGTCACCGCCTCCTGTGCCTCCTCGTCCGCCTCGATCCAGCTCCGGTGGTACATCAGGTGTGCCTTGTCGCCGACAAACCACACATTGGCGTAATCGAAGGTGGCACAGTCGGCCGGCAGCGTACCCAGCTCCGGCATTGCTATCACCGGCGTAATCGGATACTGCGGCGGGATCTTGTCCACATCCTGTATGCCGGTGGTCACTTCGATAGTCTTGAAATTCTCCCAGCTTGCGCCGCTATCTTTGGAGATGGCCGACGAGAGCCGCCCGCGGCGGTGGCCGCGCCGGATTTCGTCGCGCGACACCTGGTTCCATACGCACAGCAGGTCACCGGTGCTGGGTATGCGCCGCAGTCGCGGTGGCGAATATGAAGCGGCCAGGTCGCTGGGCAGCACCGGCTCCCAGTTTTCTCCTCCGTCCCCGGAGTAGCTCTGCACCAGTCGTCCCACGGTCGAACGCGCCAGCAGCATGACCCGTCCGTCGGCGCATTCAGCTACACTTGGCTCATCCACAGCGGTAACCCCGCCCCGGCCGTTGGGTATGCCCTCGGCGTCGAACCAGCCCATGAGCTGG
>JALGTY010000413.1 GCA_029821145.1 Candidatus Zipacnadia bacterium | reverse complement strand
AGGAAATAAATGTGTCCGTAGGGCGCAGCAAAGGCGTTGACCATATCGGTGTCAATAACCTTGAAACTGTAGGGTATGTGCTGGCGGTGGGAATGGGCAACCAGCGTCTGCCCCATGTTATTTACCCACTCGTTGAGCAGCGGGTCGTCGTCCATGGTGTATTGCTTCTCGACCGCCGCGGCCGTCTGCTTGCCGATTGACCTTTCGATGTCATCTTCGTCACAGCCGCTGAGGGCCATAACAACAGCAAGCGCGGCGACGGTAATCCAAACGCAAAACAGCTTTCTGTTCAATCTTGAGTACGACATTGGTCTTTCTCCTTTTCGGCACACTTGACCTAGCATTCTGACTACTCGGCAGAACCGATTGTTCACGCGGCTATTCTACTATATACCCTAGTAGCGGGGCAACAAACCGTCTTCTTTTCTGGCCCTGGCATTATGGCATAGTTATATTCGCCATCGGGCGGACATTTCCCTGTCAAATATCTCCAACCCCGAAGGGACATGCCGTGGTGGCAGGGAAGTTATGTCTGAGGGCAAGCCGACAACGATGTAGTGCTTCGTCAGGACTACTCTGCAGCGTGGTGATAAGCAATGGCGCGCGATCTGGCTGTGGTTTTCGATTGTGGCTCTACCAATCTTACAGTGGTGGTGGTGGACGCTGACGGCAAGTTGGTCGCGAATTCGTCAACTCCCAACTCGCCGGTCGTCCCACCGGGGCAGCCCGACGATCACCTCGTCTGGGATACCGAGCAGTTGTGGGACCGGCTGGGAACCGCCTCTGGTCACTGTATGGAGCAGATAGACACCGAGCGTCTTTGCGCCGTCACGATCACGACGTGGGGCGCTGACGGAGCCCCGGTTGCCGCCAATGGGGACATCCTCTATCCGCCGATTTCGTGGCAGGACGCCAGGACCGAAGGTCTGGCAAGACAAATCGAGGCCGAAATTGACCCCTGGGAAATCTACCAAATCAGCGGCTACCAGGTCATCCCCTTCAATACGCTTCTGAAGCTGCGCTGGCTGCGTGAAAATGAGCCGGAGGTCCTGGATGCCGCGAAATACTGGCTGATGATGCCGGGGCTTCTGAGCATGTTTCTGTGCGGCGAGTTCTCGCTGGACCCTACGGCCGCCAGCACGATGATGGCCATGGACATGGACAAGCGCCAGTTCTCGCCGCGTCTGCTTGAGTGGGCGGGAGTGGAGGCGTCGCTCTTTCCACCGATGGTCGAGTCGGGCGGCATCATCGGCCGCGTCAGCACAGAGGCCGCCGAGCGCACCGGCTTGCCCGAGGGCCTGCCGGTCGTCGCCGCCGGCCACGACACCCAGTTTGCCGCCGTCGGCTCCGGCGCTACGCCTGATGAACTGATACTCAGCAGCGGGACGTGGGAGATTCTGATGCTCCGCTCAGCTACGTACCGGGTGACAGAACAGGATTTCGCCGACGGGCTGCTCACCGAACTTGACGCCGAGGCGGGCAAGTACAACCCGCAGCTTCTGATGATGGGCTCCGGAGTAATCGAGTGGCTCCGCGACCAGTTCTTCACCGACGTGGCCGGGGAGGAGATGAGCTATGACGAAATGGTCGTGGCCGCCGAGGCCATACCGCCCGGCTCTGACGGTATCACCCTGATCCCCAGCTTCGTCGCCGATACTGGCCCGCTGCGCCGCTATGAGACCGAAGGGACAATCCTGGGGCTGAAACTGGGCACCACCCGCGACCATCTCTACCGCGCCGCTCTGGAGGGTCTCAGCTACCAGCTCCGGCAGGCCGTCGAGATACTTACGCGCGCGGCGGATGAGCCCTGCCAGGGCATCCGCGCTGTCGGCGGCGGCTCGAAAAACGAGCTGTGGAACCAGATCCGCGCCGATGTATGCCAGCTTCCGGTTACCACCATCGAGCAGAAAGAAGCCACGGTGCTGGGCGCGGCGATGTTTGCGTTCGTTGGTGGCGGAGTTTTCGACAGCATAGGCACGGCCCAGGAGCAGATGGTCGGCCAGACGCAGGTGTTTGAGCCCTCAGCAAACGCAGAGATTTACCGGGAGCTTTTCGCGGTGTATGCCGCTGTGCCGGAGATGCTGGCAGGCTTCTACAAGCCGAGTGTTTAATGCACTTAGTTCGCGTAATTTGCAATTGCCCCTTGTGTCGCGTAGCTCGGCCTGACCTGCGCTTAGCGCAGGTCAGGTGAGGCCCGAGGTCTTTTCATTAAAGAAGGAAGTGAGATACGATGGCCAGACCAGTGAGAATATCAACGATTGCCTACAACAACGTGGAATGGGGAGACGATTTCGCGGAGCGCACCCGCGATGAGATGGCTAAGTACCTGGAGATGGCGGCGCAGGCCAAACCCGACCTGGTTCTATTCCCGGAATGTTGTACGACGATTGGGGTGCCCAGCGAGCCAGGCAAGGGCCGTGAGCGGTACGAGACCTGGGCCGAGACGGTGCCGGGGCCGACGACAGACCGCATGGCCGAACTGGCTGACAAGCACAACATGTACGTCGTGGTGCCGCTTATCGAGCGCGATGGCAACCGGCTCCACAACACCGCGGCCTTCATTGACCGAAATGGGCAAATCATCGGCAAATATCACAAGTACCAGCCGACCATCGGTGAGATGGAAGATGGTATTATTCCGGGCACCGATGCCGAGGCTTTCGACACGGACTTCGGGAAGGTCGGCGCGGCGATCTGCTTTGACATGAAATATGTGGAGGTGGGCCAAAGACTGGCGGCCAACCACGCCCGGCTGGTATGTTTTGCCTCTGCCTTCGTCGCCGGCCAGCGGCTGCTGCACTGGGCCCGCGACTTCGGCTTCTACATCCTCTCCTCATGCACCAGGCGCAGCTATATCGTGGACATGGCCGGCACGCGTTTTCTGGCCGAAACCGGATTTCAGATAGATGAAGTAGCGTCGCGTGTGGTGCCGCCGATTGCCAGCGCGGTAGTCAACATGGACCGAGAGTTCTTCCACCTCGACTACAACCAGGCGCGGCTGAAGGAATGTGTGGCAAAATATGGCGCGGGTGTGGAGTGGGAGATATGCCGCCCGGAGGCGCACTTCACCCTCGCGTCGAATATGGAGGACAAGAGCATCGAGGACCTGATCGAGGAGTTCGAGTTCGAACTGTACCGGGACTATTTCGCCCGCGCCCGCAAGTACCGCGTGGACACGCTGGCCCGGGGCAGCCTAACCCCCTAGCCCCCTTCCCTCGCAGGGAAGGGGGAATCAAAGGGGGATAGGTAACGACATGGCGCGGTACAAGCTCCCGCCACACATAGGGCATTGCTTCGTTCCGTTGGAGGACAGGCTTCCCAGCCTGTCCACGCTTCTCGACAGGCAGGGATGCCTGTCGTCCTGGACAGTATTGTGTTTTGGAATTGCTTATAGCAGTGGGGTGCGCAGGCGTCAGTCAGCTCATGCAATGCGTCGAAGGAGGTTGTTGCAATGCGAAAGGTTGCAGTCGTGATGCGGTATGTCGTGTTGTCGGTAGTGGTGTGCCTGGGGGCTACAGCGGCTGTGTGGGCCGATTCGCAGTATCGCGTGGAGGAGGTCCGGCTTGGGCCACTGCATGTCCCGACCCAGCCCCCTGTCTTCAGCACGGACGGCTGTCACCTGGCTTACGTGACCTCGAGCGGTAGCAAGTGGGTCGTGGTCGTGGACGGTGTCGCCGGGCCGGAGTACGATGGTATCGGGAAGGGGACCCTGGTCTTCAGCGCGGACGGCAAGCGGGTGGCATACTCGGCGAATAAGGGCGAGAAGTGGCTGGTGATCGCGGATGGTGTCCCCGGGCCGGACTACGACGGCATTGCGGGCCTAGTCTTCAGCCCGGACGGCAAGCGGGTGGCGTATGCGGCGGCGAAGGGGGAGAAGGCAGTTGTGGTCGTGGACGGTGTCGCCGGGCCGGAGTACGACGATATCGCGAAGGGGGCCCTCGTCTTCAGCCGGGACGGCAAGCGGGTAGCGCACGGGGCGGAGAAAGGCGGGAAGTGGCTTGTGGTCGTGGACGGTCTCGCTGGGCCAGAGTATGACGGAATAGGTGCCCCGATCTTCAGCCCGGACGGCAAGCGGGTCGCATACTTGGGGCAGCAGGGCGGGAAGTGGCTTGTGGTCGTGGACGGTGTCGCCGGGTCGGCGTACGACGGTATCGGGAAGGGTAGCCCGGTGTTCGGCCCGGACAGCAAGCGGTTGGCGTATGAGGTCCGGAAGGGCGCGAAGAGCTTCGTCGTCGTGGACGGTGTCCCGGGGCCGGAGTATGACGATGCCGGTGGCTTGGTTTTCAGCCCGGACGGCCAGCAGTTGGCATATGCGGCGAACAAGGGAGCGAAGTGGCTGCTGGTCGTGGACGGTGTCCCGGGGCCGGAGTACGATGGTATCGGGAAGGGGACGCCGGTCTTCAGCCCGGATGGGAAGCAGATGGCATATGGGGCGCACAAGGGGAATAAGTGGCTGATTATCGTGGACGGTGTGCCCGGGCCGGAGTACGACGGTATAGTGGCCTTGGTATTGAGCGCGGACGGCCGGCGGGTGGCATACTCGGTGTGGAAGGGCGAGAAGATGCTGGTGGTCGTGGACGGTGTGCCCGGGCCGGAGTACGACGGTATCGCGACCTTGGTCTTCAGCGCGGACGGCCGGCGGGTGGCATACTCGGCGTGGAAGGGCGAGAAGATGTTGGTGGTCGTGGACGGTGTGCCCGGGCTGGAGTACGACGGTATCGCGACCTTGGTCTTCAGCCCCGACGGCAAGCGCGTGGCGTATGCAGCGGGAAAGGGGCAGAAGATGCTTGTGGTCGTGGACGATGTCGCCGGGCCGGAGTACGACGTCATTTTTCGTAACGGCCCGAGCTTCCATGAAGGGGGCGTGCTCGAGTACCTGGCCGTTCGCGGTGGGGTCCTCTACCGCGTCAAGCACCACCTGATCCAGTGACAGCAAGAGGCGTGAGTTGTGTGGGCCGGGCCGGCTATGCGACATGGCAGCGGGCCGGTCTCAGTGCACGCGATGCGGCTGCGCGCCCTTCGGCCAGCCCCTCCACACGGCATGCGACAAAGGGCGTGGGCGCACGCCGTGCGCCCCTACAACGGCGTACGCCAAGGACGAAGGGCAACGGCAAGAG
>JALGTY010000412.1 GCA_029821145.1 Candidatus Zipacnadia bacterium | reverse complement strand
GTGATCAGAAACAGCGGGTAATTCCACGGCACCAGATGCCCGGTAACCCCGACTGGCTCGAGCCTGGTCATGGCCAGCCGGCCCGGGCCGGTGGGTATGGTCGAGCCACGCGCCTTGTCTGCAAGGCCGGCGTGGAACTCGACATTCTGGGCGGTGAATTCCACCAGGCCCTGGGCCTTGCCCAGATAGTGCCCGCTCTCCTGAGCCAGCAGGAGGCCCAGTTCGTCCCCGTGCTCGCGTATCGCCGCAGCGATCTTCAGCAGCCATCGCCCGCGCTCGTCCGGCGGGGTATCGCGCCAGGCCGGGAACGCCTCCTTGGCTGCCGCTACCGCTGTCCCCACGTCATCGGCATTGCCTCGCGGCACCGTGCCGATTACCTCACCTGTCGCCGGATTGTCCGATTCAGTACGCTGTCCGGAGCTGCTATCAACCCATTTGCCACCTACATACATCAGCTTGTCCGCGCTCATCTGATTATCTCCTCCCGGTCGTATATGTACATACCTTTTCGTTCCCTGTGTGCCGATACCTGCCACAGATACGCGGCAGACCTTCAATGGCAGGAGATTCTGAGGAGGAGAAAGTATCTACAGCGTAGAACTGTCCAACAGCGTAGATAATGGGATGGCGATTCGTAATTATTCACCTTGTGGCCTGCAAAGGAAATGCAGAGGCGAGGACGTTGGTCCTCCAGGTTTCTTAGAGCGGCACGGCCCTTCTTGCTAGTCTTCCTGGACGACAGGCTTCCTAGCCTGTCGAGACCTCTCGGAACAGCAACGGCATGGACAGGCAAGGATGCCTGTCCTCCAGGATGCATTCTTTGGGACGGGTCGTCACCTGCTGCCTTGCCTGTCCGCTCTTGTAACGGCCCAAGCTGAGCAGTTACGGCGATTTCGGGACGCGCCAACTTCTGATCCCAAGAAGGGGATGATCATGACAATACGAGGATTCCTGACCCACGTGTACGTAATGTCCGCGCTGCTCATCGCCGCTGGCGCTGCCACAGGTCCTGTGTGTGCTGACATGTATATATTGACCACCAACGTGCCGGTACGGGTCGCTCCGCCGATCCAGCAGGCGTCTGAGGAGATAGTGATCCTGATCAAGGCCAAGGGGGGCAAATGGCAGCGGCCGGAGTATGAGCTCGAAGGCGACCGAATAGTCCTGTCTCTCAACCCCAAGGAGCTTGGCGGCACGGAGCTGTTCCTGGTCATCAATCCACCGCCCGAGCTGGACCTCTACGATGAAAAGCCGCCTGTACTGCTTGGCATCAAGGGCGATGGTCAGCCGCTGCCGGCCGAGACGGTTCTGGAGCTGGGCAGGACGCTTACTCCGCCACGGGTATTGGAATGGGGTGTGGCCGACCGCGAAAACGCGCTGGATCTCGGCTCACTGAAGGTCGTTTTGGATGGGGAGTTGGTCATAGACGACAGAGTATCCGTCACCCAGGTTAGCAAGTGCCAGGTCGGGATTTCTCTCAACCTCGCCAATCTGGAATATGGAAGCCACCACCTCAGCGTAAAGATCGCAGATGCCTTTCCGCAGTCAAATGAGTTGCACCTCAAAGCCACTGTGACAAAACTTGCTACTACCAACTGGGTGCAGGCCGAAGCAGACACTGTCGAGGTCAAGGTGGACAGTCACTACATGACCTCCTACCCGTTGGTAGCGCCGCTGATTGATGGCTTCTCCGGTGAGGGATCGAGCAATGATGTCACCTGGGCCTCGGCGGAAGACGATCAGCCCCACTGGATTGAGATCAAACTGCCACAGCCTAGACCGGTTAAGGAAGTGACCGTTTACTGGGCCAATACGGGCTCTACCTTCCATACCAGCCAGAACATAGAGATTCAGGTGCCCGAGGGCGGAGGCTGGAAGACGGTGTACACATCACCCAAGAAAGGCTTTACTCCGGCCCGGTGCACTACTTTCTTCTTCGATGAAGTGACTACGGACCGCTTTCGTGTCTATCAACCGGCAGGCGGTGGCACCGTCCAGAGACCTGATCTGATGTGGGTCGCCGAGGTGGAAGCACGCTAGTTCTTTCAACAGACTCGGAGCCGCCGACGCACACAAAACAGAGATCGGAGGACGAGACAGATGCTGCTTGATGGCAAGACCGCGTTGATTACCGGTGCCTCACGTGGCCTGGGCCAGGCCATGGCAATGGCCTTCGCACAGGAGGGCTGCTCGGTGGCCGTGAACTACGTTGATCTGCCCAGTGAGGACAACGCCGCCGACGCCGAACAGGTCGTAGCCGCACTTGAGCAGATCGGTGTAGATGCCCTAGCCGTCTGCGCCGATATCACCGAGCAGGGACAGGTGGACGCGATGGCCGCAGACGTGCTCGACCATTTCGGCCATCTGGACATCCTGGTTAACAATGCCGGGATATTCAGGGACCGCACCATCAAGAGCCTCGACAAGAGCGATTGGGACGCGGTGATCGCAGTGAACCTCACCGGCGCTTACAACTGCATACATGCGGTCATCAACCACATGCGGGACCGGGAAAGCGGCCGCATCATCAGCATATCATCTGTCGTCGGCCAGTCGGGAAATATCGGGCAGGCGAACTATGCGGCCTCGAAGGCGGGCATCATCGGGCTGACCAAATCGGTCGCCAGGGAGGTTGCTCGCAGAAATATCACCGTCAATGCGATTGCCCCGGGCTTTATTGATGCAGGCATGGCCAAAGCCTTGGATGATGAGGTCATCGAGGCGGTGATCCAGCAGGTCCCGATGGGCAAGCTGGGTCGGGCCGAGGACATCGCCGCCGCCGCGGTCTTTCTGGCATCAGATCAGGCCGGTTACATAACCGGACAGGTGCTAGCGGTCAATGGCGGCTTGTATATGTAGGGAACGGCGCGCGATAACAGGTAATGAGGTGTGAACGAATGGCAGCGAAAGTAATGACCGCTGAAGAAGCCGTCA
>JALGTY010000411.1 GCA_029821145.1 Candidatus Zipacnadia bacterium | reverse complement strand
GACACGCCGGCCGAGCCGTCAGTGTAATACTCGTTGGGATAGCCGCCCTCATAGTAGAAGGCCTTCGGGAACGGTCCCCAGACGTCTATCCGCCGCCTCACCAGCTCCATCGCCTTGCGGGCATATTTCTCATCGCCGGTGGTCTTGTAAGCGTCGGTGAGGTTCTTGAGGTTGTAGGTGATGTACCAGCCATACCAGCGGCGGCCCGGGTAATCGTATATCTTGTGCCATTCGTAGGGGTCGGCGAAACTGAAGACGGTGGGAGGTATCTTGTTGTTCTCCTGGCAGCAGTAGCTGTTTGACTTGCCGCGCTCCATGGACCACTCCAGCATCATCTTGTCTTCCATGATGAGTTTGGCCATCTCGGGTGGCTCTTTATCGGTTTTTTGGGGGGGCTCGGCACCGATGACGCCCCAGAGGCGGGCGTCCTGTCCGGCCGGCGGCTTGCGCAGGTGCGCGACCAGTTCAGTGCAGGCGGTGTCGTAGTCGCCGGCATCGGCCGCTGCGATGACCTTCTCCAGACCCGGGTAGTCGCGGTCGAGAGCGGCGAAGAAGTCGGCGTCACTCATCATCTCCTTGGGCCAGTACGGTGTGGTGCGCTGGAGGACGACCTGGCCGATGTAGAAGTTGGTTGCGCCGCGCGAGCAGACCTCGAGCATCAGTTCGCCGTCTCTGTCGAACACGAGTGGCTGGGCGATCTCGCGCCAGACGAGCATACCGGCCTCCGCCGGACGCACGAAGCCGGTGAACCAGCCGCCGTGGCTGTTGTTCTTGTATATCTGCACCATAGCCCACTTCAGCGTGCCGTCATCGGTGCCGAGCAGGACCTTGACCCAGTAGAGGCCCTTGGGGATATCGCCGCCTTCGCCGAGCTTGAGAATGATACGCGCGAAGCCGCTGTCCTCCTCGATTAGGACAGCCTTACCGGTCGGAGTTCCCTCCGCGTCCACGACACGTGCGCCCTCCAGCTCGGTGAAATCGGCTGGAGCTATGACCAGCTTCTCTTCGCCTGCCTCCGCAGCCCACAACACGGCACTAGTACTGGCCAGTGGCAACAGCACCAGCGCTATCAGTAGTCGTTGCATGCTTCTGCCTCCATTCCCGGCCATTCAAGCCATAAGGTGCAAAGGACTCCTCAAAGCCCTTACCGGGATTGCTTGACGGCTTGATGTTCCGGACCTGAGAATTGGGATATTCCATTGTTCAGTGATATCATGAGTTTCCTCATGTAAGCTTCCATTACCTGCCGCGACTGCCAACAGCCGAGGTCAATCGGGAGACGGCCTCTTTGAAAGTTGAATGCCATGTGGTAACATAGCGCGGAGTTCGAATGCGCTTTGCCTTGAAGCTCGTGCCATGTCTCGAACTCGCGACGCATGTCCCCACACCACGTACTTCATTGAGGTATAGGAGAGTGACTTCAGATGTCCGAGTACGTGTTCGGCGACCGCGACATTTTCGGAGAAGACGATCTAGCCAATGTGAAGAAGGTACTCGATTCACAGAGGCTATGGCGGGGTGACGATGAGGATACCTTCGTGGCACAGTTTGAGGATGATTTCGGCAAGTGGCTGGGCCGCAAATACGTCCTGGCGTTGAGTGCAGGCACCGCCGGCAACGAGGCCGCGCTGGCCGGGCTTGGGATCGGCCCCGGCGATGAGGTGATCTGCCCCCCATGTTCGTTCATCGCCTCCTCGATGTCCATTGTGGCACTGGGCGCTGTGCCGGTCTTTGCCGACGTTGACCCGCGCAATCTCATCATCACCGCTGAGGCCATCGAGCAGGCCATCACGCCGAATGCCAAGGCCGTAGTGGTGGTTCACCTGGCCGGCCAGCCGGCAGACATGGACCCCATTCTCGAAGTGGCTAAAGCTCACAATCTGGCGGTGATGGAGGACTGCGCCCAGGCCTATGGCCCGACCTACAAGGGCCGGAAAGTCGGCACGCTAGGCGATTGCGCCAGTTACAGTCTGCAGCAGGGCAAGCACATCACCACCGGCGAGGGCGGCGCCATCGCCACCGATGACCCGGAGGTGTACAAACGCGCCATGCTCTACGCCAACTGCGGCATGCCCTGGTATCGCTACGGAGTGCAACGGCCCGCCCCTGAACCAGTAGGCGGAGTGCGCAACCGAGGGCATTTCGCCTTCGGGCATAACTACCGCATGACCGACCTGCAGGGCGCTGTTGCCGTGGTGCAGCTCAGTAAGATCGAGCAATTCAACACATGGCGGCGCGAGCTGGTGGCTATCATCCACGAGGTGCTGGATGATGTGCCGGGATTGCAACTACAATATGCGTATCCGGAGACGGACCCGATATACTGGAATTTTCACATTATGGTCGAAAGCATGACGCTCGATGAACTCAACCAGCGGCTGCGTGATGAGCATGAGGCCAATATCGGTCCATACTCGGAGGTCAACTATCTGGAGGCGGTCTTCCAGGAGATGAACGAGCAGCGGCGGACTTCGCTAGGCTGTCCGATGCCGGATTATGTTCGCTACGACCCGGGCACCTGTCCACAAGCAGAAGAGGCGTCCAAGCGCACATTCAGCCTGTGGACCCACCATGCCGTGGACCCGGACAACCTGCGCTCGCAGGTGCAAGCTATCCGTCAGGTGATGACATCGTAAAAGGGAGCACATGAAATGACCAGAAAAGAAGCATTCTTGACTGCCGTGCGCGGCGGAACACCGGATCAGGTGCCGGTTGCGCCGCTTATTCACAGTCGCTATGCCCATAGCATGATGGGTTCCGGCGACTGGAAGTCCATCTTCGAACTTCACCAGCGCCTCGGCTCGACGGACTTCCGAGGCGTCAGTGTCGTTACGCAATTGCCGGACACCTACCGGCGCGAAAGCACGGAGACACAAGGGCCGGACGGGCGCCGCATCCTGGACGAAGTGCTCTACACCCCCAAAGGCGAACTGAGCTCGCAGACAGTATGGGGGATGATCCCGCATGACCCCATGGTCAACAAGAAGGTCATCTACGATGTCAAGGAGCGACAGGACTGGGAGATATACCGCGACTATCTGGAGGCCACCTTGGCCGGTCCGTACGAGATTAACACCACGAGCGCCCGCGAGCACTGGGAGTACATGGGTGAAGATGGCGTCGCCAGCATAGCCATGACTTGCCCGTTTACCCAGGCCGGCAACGTGCGCGGCCTGGCGGAAATACTGATGGAC
>JALGTY010000410.1 GCA_029821145.1 Candidatus Zipacnadia bacterium | reverse complement strand
TCAACATGACCTGGCGCGGCGCAGTCAAAGACGGCGATCACCGCATCTTCTTCTACCTCCTGGGCCAGACGATTGATGGGGCCGACAAGCCACTGGCATGTGTGCGCATCGCCGACAACGCGGCTGTCCTGGCCCTGCCGTCGCCCGCCATTGCAGTCATCGGGAAACATGAGGTCATCGAAGGGGAGCTGGTCATTCTCGCGACCGATCATCTCTACGGATATCGCCTGCGCGCTGTCGGATGCAAGACCCCGCTGGTTTCATCTGGCACGCCCATTGACGTGGACTGGGATTTCAGGACCGGCGCGCTTAACATCGTCACAACCGAGGACAGCCGCGTCGAGTTAGCCATCGAGCCCGCTGACAAGGTCATACTTGACGGTCAAGCGGCAAATGGCGCTTCGGCGGCTGACGGGCGCACTACCTTCGAGCTCTCCCCGGGCCGCCATGTCTTCGCAGGCGCAGTGCCCCTTGCCGCCGCACTCGAGCAGACTGGCAGCAGCCTCACTGAAACGTTGCTTGCGGCAGCGAAGAAGCAGGCCGCCGACATCCCTGCCGCCGGCGCTCGGCCGGAGAAACCGAGCGCGCCGGAGCTTGCGGCTGCCATGACCGCAGAGGTTGGCGGCAAACCGGTCGCCATGACCATCATCCCGTCGCGCAAGCGCCCCCTCATCTGTGTGGCCGAGGGACAGACGGTGCATCTGCTGACCTCCGCCGGCGAAGAGGTCGGCACCATGCAGACCGACGGGCCGATCCGGGTCCTGCGCTGGTGGGCACAGCAGAATCTGTTGCTCGTCGGCTGCAAGGATGAACAGGTGATTGCCTTTGACCTCAACGGCAACCGTCGCTGGACTTTCACCTCCGTCATGGACCCCGCCGTATTCCGCGCCGCCAAGACCTACTGGTTCAAGACCGCGTCTGGACACGAGGGCGTTCACTGTCTCCACACCGGCGTGTTCCTTGATGGCAAGGAGCAGTGTTTCGTCGGCAGCGCGTGTACGCTCGAAATCCTCGACGAGAACGGGAAGCTCGTCAAGCGCCTGCCGGTTTTCTGGGGTCCCGGCTGGAAGATGAAGCTGATTGACGGCCCCGACGACAGCATCAATCTGCTGATCGCGCGCTGGCCCAACGGCAACGACACACTCGCCGTCGTCAACAACAAGACACTCAGCGTGGGGCGCGGCTTCTATGGCGTCCCGGCCGGCCATACAATGGTCGGTGCCTGGACCGGCCTCAACCGTGTCGGCCTTTTCTACGAAGACATCAACGCTGATGGGACGATGGAATTCATCTCCGCCGAGAACGGCGTCTGGAACCGCGTCACCGTCTGGTCATGGAATGGCAAGGCTCTCTACAACGCCCAGTTCGGCCCGGGCGCCAACAAGAGCCCGGGAGCCAGCCTCAGCGACATGGACGTTGCCGACCTCGATGGCGACGGTAACAAAGAGATCATAGTCGGTATCACCAAGGGCCTCGTCGTAGCTCTGAGCAACGAATGTGTCAAGGTCTGGTCGCAGCGTATCCCCAGTCCACCGGCGGTGCTCAAGTCCGTTGCCGCTCCGGATGGCCCCGGCTCTCAGGTTCTGGTTGGCTGTGCCGACGGCACGGTAGTAGTACTCGACGCCAATGGACAGTTGGTGCGGCTCGGAGAGGTCACAGGGCGGCCCACTCACATCGAGCGGCTTGATACGCCGGACGGCGTTCGCATCATATTGGCGACCGCCAAGGGTTACGTACACAGCTTCAACGTTGGAGAATGACGGGAGACACTGCAACGTGACAACTCGCGGCCCGGCCCACGCGCCCGCGTTTGCCCTATCTGCGGCAGCGGGGATGCTCGCGTGCATTTCTGCTGCACGTCCTCATAAAGCTCGCCTCATGCGGTCTTGCTTCTTCCTGACGGTAGGAATGACTTAGAAGGAGTTGAGAGGAATGAAAGCGGTGTTGGTGTCGGCAGTCGTGTTGTGTGTGCTGTCCGGCGTGTCATGGGGAGATATCCGCCGGCATTACTATACGGATGCGAAGCTGGAGATAATGCGGAGCAATGTCGAGAAATATGGCTGGGCGCGGAGTCGGCGCGACGCGATTCTGGCCGCCGGCGACCGGTGGGCGAAGTACGATGACGAGAGGCTGCTGACACTGGTGGTGCCGCCGGAAGTGCCACGCTGCTACCAGGTGCACAATTTCGGGTGCCCAGTGCACGGGATCAAGGTGCATGAGAAGGGGCTGTACAAGTGGATAGTTGACTTCGATAATCCATGGAAGATTAAGTGCCCGGTCGGCGGCGAGACCTATCCGTCGAACGATTTCGGCGCGTTTCTGGCTTCCGGAATGAAGGACCGGTCGCTGCTTTTCAATGCTGAGCACCCGGACCCGAAGGACCCGCTGCACAAGCAGTATGTTGATGACGGTTGGGGATGGAATAGAGAGGGCGATGAGATGAACTACTGGCTTGTCGCCTTCTACGCGCACTGGAGCATGGCGCGGCTGACGATGCCGGCGATCCGCAGCCTGGGTCTGGCTGCCGTTGTTGCGGATGACCCGGAGAAAGCACGGGTGTATGCGCACAAGTGCGGTCTGCTGCTGTGGCGACTTGCTGAGTATTACCCGGATTATGCCTACGAGAAGCAGTCGCGGGAGGGCAAGGAGCACAATCCCAACTACACGGGGAAGTGGACGAACAGAATCTGGGAGGTCCAGACGCCAAACGCTTGCGCCCCGGCGTATGATGCGATACGCCCGTTTCTGAGGGAGGACGAAGCTCTGCAGGAGCGTGCGGGGATGACTGGCGAGGAGCTGGATGAGTACATTCGCGAGCGGCTGCTGATGGAGGCGGCGCGGTGTACCGTAGATCCGGCGCCGCGCATCCGGGCCAACTATGGCACGCACCAGCGGTCGCTGCTGCTGCTGGCACTGGCGCTGGATGAGCATGAGAAGCACCCGACA
>JALGTY010000409.1 GCA_029821145.1 Candidatus Zipacnadia bacterium | reverse complement strand
GGCGGCGCATGGCCCGGTCACCCGCTTCATCCCCGGCACGTGCCTGCAGACCTGCCGCACCGACTATACCATCCTCGGTGGCGTGGCCAACGACGTCGAGATTGACATGTCGTAGTGGCAATTGCGGCTGCTTCGCAGACGTATGCCTTTTGCGGCCCCACGTCCACTGCTAATTGACGCGTGGCGCGGCCTGAGCTTTGTGCTTTTGACAAAGCTCAGGTGGGAACGCGAGGGGTACCCGCGCCAGAGGCGTGGGTCGGCGTTCTCAGCTTCCAGCCCGCGAGTGCCGTCAATCTCATAACTGTTCCTCATACCTGTTATCAACATACGCTAAGCAGCCACTTCCAGCCACCCCTGTGATGCATTCGGGAGCTCTTTCAGCCGGGCCGAAAGGCCAAGTGGAGGGAGGAGGGTGACCGGATTCACAACGAGGTCCGGCGTCATGGCCGGACCTCGTCGCGTTCGCGCGGTAATTGAATATCGCTGGCCGGTGGCCGTTCAATACATCCTGCGCGCGCCGGCGTAGCGCGGAGCGTAATAGCTGGAGTTGAGACTATCAATTACGACATCCCGCCGGCTGTTGGAGGCGTGGATGAATTTGTCACCACCGATATAGATGCCCACGTGTGAGATGCCGCGCTTGTAGGTGTTCTGGAAGAATACGACATCCCCCGATTGCAGGGCGCTGCGGGCCACCGGCTGGCCCTTTCTGAACTGCGTGTGAGAGGAGCGGGGCAGGCTGATACCGTACTGTTTCATTACGTAGTGGACGAAGCCTGAGCAATCGAAGCCCCGGCTCGGGCTCGCGCTGCCGCGGACGTACCTGTGGCCCAGGTATTTCTTCGCCGTCTGCACGATACTGTCGCCGATGTTACTTGCGCCGCCTCTGGTTGTCGGAGAGGGGAAGTCAATGTTACCGGCCAGACTGGACAAGCCGGTCCCTGACGACGCCGCGTTCTTCCGCGAGACTCTCTGGGCGCGCGTGTCTATCAGCCAGGAGGCCATCCAGCCCACCTCGCCGTTGTCCATCACCACCCGGTACCACGAGCCCTTCTGGCCGATGATTACCACGCGGGTGCTCAGCTCGGCGTAGCTGATGCGCTCTGCATCGAGGCTTGGGCCGGAGCGCAAGTTCACCTTCGGCCGCGCCACCCAGCCCACGTGTACATCAACGGTCTCTTCGCCCTCCTTGGCTATGATCGCCTCACCCGGCGGCACGAAGCTGACAACCCAGCCGCCGGCCCAGCCCACCTTGCCGGCGGAGGTCTTAATCTTTATCCAGTGACCGTCCTGATCGGTAGCGGTTACCTTAGTGCCGCGTTCGAGCTGGAATGTGACATCGTGCTCCTTGCCCGGACCTGAGCGGACATTGACTACCTCCTCCGAGACCCAACATGGCATCGTCTCAAAGCGTCCGGAAGATGGCTTAGCAGGTTTGCTGCTTGAACTCGATGAGCTGCTGGCATCGGCGCATTTGACCAGCCACTTGGCGATCCAGCCGCTGTCGCCACCATGCACGGTCGCCTTGCACCAGTCGCCTTTGGTCTCGGTTATGTACAGCGTCTGTCCTTTGAGCACGATACATTTGGATTCATAGTTGGTGCCCGGGCCCTTGCGCAGATTCACGGCCTTGCCGACGACGAAGCCCTTGGCGGTTGATTGCGGCTGGGAGCTGGTCTTGCTGCTGGAGGAGGCGGATTGCGCCAGTTTGCGGCCCCTGCTGACATCGTACTCCAGGAGTTCGCCGAGTATCCAGCCCTGGCCGTTGCCGGTGCTGACCTTGCACCAGCCGCTCCGACGGCTCATCACATAGACCTTGTGGCCCTCGTGCAGCGTACCGTACTTCTTGTAGCCGAGGCCGGGGCCGGCGCGCACGTTGACCGCTGCTTCTTTGATCCACGCCGGCGTCGAGGCACTGCTCTTGTGGCTCCTGGCCGCTTCGGCCTCCTCGGCCAGCGCTCGGCCCTTGTCCTGCGAGAACTGCAAGAGCCACTCGGCGACCCAGCCCCACGAGCCGTCGGGCAGCTTCGACCAGCACCAGTTGTTGGCGAAGGCGGTCACATGGACCTTGGTGCCGCGCGTCAGTGTCCCGATCTTCTTGCGCTCGGTGCCCGGACCGGAGCGCACGTTCAGCGTCTCTGGGATGACCCATGCGGGCCTTGCCTTGGCCGCGGACACGCTCGAGGGCATCAGCGCACAAACGCCGACGACTACAAGGAGTCCGAATTTAGCTCCGATTCTCGTGCCCATGTATTGATGAGCCTGCCTTTGCAGGCCCAAGAATTATAGCTTAGCGCCAATCACCAAGTCAAAGCCCCTGCAGCCTTTGCACGCCCCATGAGACGGATAGCGGCCTGCTCACGTTCAGTCGGCCGCAACCCGGAATCCCCGAAAAGCGCGCTACTACAGGGATTCAGGCGCATCCTGTAGAATGTTCATGTAGAATGTACGCACGACGGGTCAAGAGTTTCTCAATATCTGTACGACTGCAAGTTCTGAACCACTGGCAGACCGCATACCAGCCACGTGTGGGCTTTGGATTGATTCGGTAACATGAGCCGGTATCGTCCGATGGCAGGATGCGCTGTGATGGCAGCAGTTGCCGTTATCACGGCGATGTTACGTGTAGCGGCAGCAGAGCCGCTGCAAATCAGGGAGGCCCCAATGAGCGAAACAAAGGCTTGGGACAGTTCGAAATGGCAGTGCAAGCAAGCCGTCCTCATTGACAACACGCGCGGGACGAAGGATCTCACCGACCACCAGATTAGGGTCGCTCTCACCGCGCCTGTGTTTGATTTTGCCAGAGCCGCTGATGATGGTGCGGATATCAGGTTCACCGACGGCGACGAGACCACGCCGCTTGACTACTGGATTGAAAGCTTCAGCAAGCCCGAGCGCACCGGCATTGTCTGGGTAAAGGTGCCTCATGTCCCTGCTCGCTCCACGAAGACCATCTA
>JALGTY010000408.1 GCA_029821145.1 Candidatus Zipacnadia bacterium | reverse complement strand
AGCGATGAAGCTGTGGAACAGTAGCCCCAAGTGGCCGTGGAAACATGATGATGACATCCGCAAATACATTGACGTGCCCGACTGGTGGCTGGTCGGCTACGAGGAGGTCCGGGGGTTCTTACGGGGGCTTTCCAAGGGTGAGTTCTCGACAACCGGCAAGAGCGCCGGCGGCCGCGATCTCACCGTCGTGTACTACGGCCCAAAGAAGCCTGAGCGAACGCTGTGCGTTGTCGCCGGCACGCATGGGACCGAGATCGAGGGCGTCGCTGCGGTGACGAATCTGATCGCCGGCACGCATGGGACCGAGATCGAGGGCGTCGCTGCGGTGACGAATCTGATCAAGGTATTGGAGTCAGGAGCGGACCTGCGCGGCGAGAAATGGCCGGCATTGCAGCGCGTGGGGAAGAAAGTCGGCTTCTACCTGATGCCCTTCTACAATCCCGATGCCGCGGCGCGCAGCCCCGTCAAGAGCTACGTGGGGATGCCCATAGACCTGAAGGATCCCAGTGACGGGGTCCACCATCTGCACATCGGCTTCTGGAAGAACGGTCGCCTGCCGAACCGCAAGCGCATCTTCGCGCAATGGAGCAAGGGTTCGGACATGGCCGGGAAGCTGGATCGCGTCGGCTATCTGGGGCAGCGCTTCAACGACGCGGGGCGTCTGATCAACAGGCCGCGCTCGCCGAAGAAGTCCATGGCCGTCGAAACGATGCAGATGCTCAAGTACCTGGGCGCCAACAAGATTGACTGCTTCCTGGACCTCCATTCGCATAGTTCGGCGCCGTGGCTGGGCGAATCCAGCAAAGGGCATGACGGGGCCGACTACGAGGAGCGCGTGAAATTGCTGGACCTTGCCTGTGCCATGACGAAGAAAGCAGGCGGCCCCGACCTGGAGCGGTCCATGGAGGATCCGACTCCCCCGACGCCGTGGTCCAACAGCCATTTCTTCTCGGCGAATCTGGGCATCTACGGGTTTGGTTATGAGTCCAAGGCGGGCTTCAAGGGCAACTACCCGGATGACAAGCCGTGGGAGGAGATCTGGCTGGCGAACGCATATAACGCGATGCACACTGCCCTGGGGCTGGCCCAGGCGCTGCTCAAAGTGCCCTCGCCGTGGCAATGACATAGCCTATGGACTATGAGCGCACAGGGCCGCGCGCCACACCGCAATCGCTGACGAAGGCGAGGCTCGGGGCGAACCGGAGCTCTCCCTGCGCCTTGCCTTGCCGGCCACGATCTGTATAGTGCCGTCTCCCTTGCGGGCGGCCAGAGTGACGGCGGTTACATTGTCGCTGACATTGCAGGCGTCTGCAATACTGCCTCTCGGGGGACAGCGGCAGGAAGGACTGTGGAAGTCGATCGGCGAAGTGGTTGACATGACGTTGCCGTTGAAGCGCGAAGGGAGCAGGCAACGTGAGAGTGTGTGTTATCGGCGGCACAGGCCATATCGGCAAGCACCTGACGCCAATGCTGGTTGAGGCAGGCTACGACGTGACCGTGCTCTCCTCGGGAAGGACTCCAGTGCCGGATGAGAGTATCTGGGCATCGGTCCGAAAGGTCCAACTGGTCCATGAATCTGACGGGTGGACAGACGTCATACGGGATCTGCAGCCGGAGGTGATTGTTGACATCCTCCAGGGCTGCGTAAACCGGTGCTCTGAACCCCGGCTCTTGGTCCACTTGGCATGAGAGGAGATGAAGATCTATACTCGCGACAGGAAAGCTGGGAATCATGAAGCGGAAGCGGTACACCGAGCCACAGACTGTGTTCGCGCTGCAGCAGGCGGAGGTGGGCACGCCGGTGGCAGAGATCTGCCGGAATCTGACGCCTCGGCGCTCGGCACCATAGCGAGGGCATCGTTAGTGGGACAACGGCAACGACCCGACAGGTGTGGCGAAGGAGGATCGAAATGCATACCGTTTTGGCAGCGGTAGTTCTCTCGATATGTGTTGTGGCTGGGGCAGGCGCGCAGTACGACCGCCCTGATTACGCGCCACCGCCGGAGATAGGGCAAACGTGGGTCGAGATCGAGGGCGAGATTTATGGGGCCAAGCCGAATGAGCTCGGGCCGATCGGTGGCGGCGCAGGCTATCAGCGGATTGTCACAGATGGCGACTATCGGGTTACCACGGTGGATGAACTCATCGAGGCCCTCAAGCAGGCAAAAGCGGGTGAGGTAGTCTATGTTGAGCCCGATGCCGACATGGACTGCACTACACTCGTGTTTGCTGAGAAGCTGGTACTCGGGATACCCGAAGGTGTCACACTCGCCAGCAACCGGGGGCACGAAGGCTCGAACGGAGCCGCAATCTATAGCGACGCCTTCGCCACCAGACCTCTGATAAGATGCCTGGGCCCGAGTGTGCGGATCACCGGCCTGTGGATCCGCGGCCCGGACCCCAGGCGCAGGATAGAGCACCACCGACGCTCCTTTAGTCCCGCCAGGGGAGACAGGAAGGCCCAGAGCGGATACTACTACGCGTTTCCGAATTCCGATGGCATCCGCGCCGAATCATCGGGCCTGGCGGTGGACAACTGCGAGCTGTCGGGCTGGAGCCATGCTGCCGTAGATCTGGTGAAAGGAACAGACCACCACATTCACCACAACTACATCCACCACAACCAGATGAACGGTCTGGGCTACGGCGTTTGCCACAATACCGCCGCCTCCCTTATCGAATACAATCTCTTTGACTTCAACCGCCATTCAATAGCCGGCACTGGCCGAGCACCCAGCGGCTACGAAGCCAGACATAATGTTGAGATCCAACATTCGCTCAGCCACAACTTCGATATGCACGGCGGAAGAGACCGCCGTGATGGCACCATCATCGCCGGTGACTGGATGAAGATCCATCACAATACCTTCCGGGGCACACAGGTAACGGCGATTGTTATCCGCGGCGTACCTGTCGAACTGGCCGAGATCCATCACAACTGGTTCTTCACCGACAAGCCAGGCGACAGGGACGTGCGGCCATGGCCGACAGGTGGCGAAACGCACGTGATCTCCCATGACAACGCTTACGGGCAGGAGCAGCCCAAGGTCCAATAGCCGTCCGTCAGCCGGCGCAGCGCGAACGAGAGCATGAGACAGGCCAATATCCGAGCACGAAATGTAGCGTTGATTGTCATACTCATGTTGTCCGTAGCGGCAGCGTGGGCGCAGCACATACGCCCCGACACGGAACCGATGCCGAGCGACCTGGGACAGACCTGGGTCGAGATTGATGGCCAGGTCTATGGCGCTAAGGCGAATGAACTGGGGCCCATTGGCGGTGGGGAAGGCTACCAGCGCATCGTATCGTCACTGAGGGCGACTACACGGTCAAGACAATTGACGAGTTGCCGGAGGCTTTAGCACAGGCGCAACCCGGCGAGGTGGTATATCTGGACCCGCAAGGAGACTACGACTGCACCACCCTGGTTTTTGCGGAGGGTTTCGTCATTGAGATACCGGAGGGCGTGACGCTTGCCAGCAATCGCGGCGTGGACGGCTCTCGGGGTGCAGTCGTCTATTCCGACAATTTCGCCACCAGGCCGCTGATACGCGCGCTGGGGCCCAATGTGCGCATGACCGGTATTTGGCTGCGCGGCCCGGACCCCAAGCGCCGACTCGACCATCACCGGCGTTCGTTCAAGGCCGAGCGCGGCGACCGCAAAGCCCAGCACGTGTACTACTACAAATTCCCGGTTTGCTCGGGCATTTCCACGGCATTCTCTGGCCTGGAGGTGGACAACTGCGAGGTGTCCGGCTGGAGCCATGCGGGCGTCTATCTCTCTGACGGCCACGACCACCACATCCATCACAACTACATCCACCACAACCAGATGAACGGGCTCGGATACGGTGTCTCACACGGTTATGGCAACGAGGCGGTCTCGCTCATCGAGTACAACGTGTTTGACGCCAATCGGCACTCGATTGCCGGCACCGGCAAGCCCGGCAACGCCTACGAGGCCGCCAACAATGTGGAACTGGGCGTCTCACTGAGCCACTGCTTCGACATGCACGGAGGCGGAGACCGGCGCGATGACACCAACATCGCCGGCGACTGGATGAAGATGCACCACAACACCTTCCGCGCCCCCATCCGGGCCATCGCTATTCGCGGCGTGCCGGAGCAAGAGGCCGACATCCATCACAACTGGTTCTTCCATAGCGCGCCGGGATCCCTGGTGATCATGCCATGGCCAACCGGGGACGAGACCCGGGTCAACATGCACGACAACGCCTATGGCATCCGAGATCCCGCCGTCTGGGATATCACCTACAACAGCTACCAGGAAGCCTTTGAGGCCGGGATGACGGCGTACACAGCTCATGAGACAGCGCAGGCACGGGCCCGTTTCGTTCAGGCTCTCGACCTCGCCGGCTCCGGCGCCGAACGCGCCAAGCTGCAGTTGCATATCGGGCACTGCTACCTCAGAAATAGAGCATTTCATGTCGCCCGGTACCATTATGAGGCCGTCCTCAACACTCCGGAGGCCGACGCGCGTACCCTCCTGGCGGCGCAAAACCGCCTGGAACAAGTCGAGAAGGCAACCCCAGAATCCACGCGGAAATGGGACCTGGCGTTCAGTGATGACTTCGAGCGCGACCAACTCGGCGATGACTGGAAAGTGCTTGTTGGCGAGTGGCGCACTGAGGGGGGCAAGCTGGTTAGCACCGGCGGCCACGCGGAAATCGTCATCACCAGGAAGTTCCCTGGTTGTCAGCGCCTTGAGTTTGAGGCCATGACCAACGCGGCCAGACCGTGTGACTTCAGCCCGTCTATCCAGGGCGCGGGCCTGGGAACCGCGCGAGCCACCGGCTATCTGCTGCAGTTCGGCGGCGCCGGCAATACCCTCAACCGCATCTTGCGTAACGATCAGCAGATTGAGGACCGCAGCGTGCAACGCTTCATTGAGCCGGGCAAGGTCCATCATGTAGTCGCTGAACTCGATGGCGATACGGTGCGGCTGATCGTGGATGGCTACACAATCATGGAGGCTCGCGATTACCCGCCGCTGCTAGGCCCGGACCACGAAACGGTGGGGCTGTATATCTATGCTGAGACTGCAATTGACAACATCAAGGTGTTCACGTCCAGTCCTCGCTGACGCTGCCGGAGGGTTGGGGCGGATAGGCTGAGGGCAACATGCCTCACGATGGAATGGGATGTGACTGATGATGACAAAGATGATCTGTCTGCTGGCAGTGGCGCTGCTGCTGAGCTCTCTGGCAGTGGCGCAGGACGGCGCAAAAGATGACAAGACCGCCGAAGCGAAGCCCAGTAGCTGGGTGTGTGTAACGGAGGAAGCCGCCTTCAGTCCCCGCGATACGGCTGAGGACTGTGTATTCGATGGAAAGATGTGGATCAGCAACGG
>JALGTY010000407.1 GCA_029821145.1 Candidatus Zipacnadia bacterium | reverse complement strand
TCCTCGGCGGCGGGCAAACCAGGGCAGAAATACTCCTATGAATCGCTGAATGATGAGGACCTCGGCACCTGGTGGGCCAGCGGTAGCAACCCGAAATTGCCGCAGTGGATCAAGGTCAGCTTCGACAAGCCGCAGAAGCTGGACACGGTTGTCATTCTGCTTGCGAGCAACCCGAGCATATACACCAACTGGAAGCGCGTCGAAATCGAGTTCTCCGACGGCAGCAAGGCCGGCGAGGAGTTGGCAGATACCCTCGGGCCATTCATGCTCAGATTCCCGGAGAGGACCGCCGAGTGGTTCCAGATAAACATCATCGAGGGCTATGAGGAAAAGGTGTACTACACGGCGCGAGAGGTGCTGGCTTTCCATGATCCCGACAAGGAGATCGGCGTCAGAGTGCCGCCAAGAGAGAGGTGGAAACACGTGGATCTGACCGAGACTGGCCGCGAGGTCCATCCGTGTGTCTATATCACGCCGGAAGATGTGGCGAGGGCGCAACAGAACGTCGAGAAGTACCAGTGGGCGAAGGACTATGCCAGCAGTACCATCGCGGCGGCTGACAAGGTTGTGGACAAAGACCCGGAATGGATACATGAAAACTGCCCGAAGAAGGGAGCTGCGTTCGCCTACGGGTTCACCGGCTGTCCAATCTGCTCGGCGAAGTGGGGGACATGGCGCGGCGCCAATTGCAGCTTCGACCGGCCCGGCACCGTCAAATGCCGCAGCGGGCACCTCCTGCCTGACAAAGATCATCCCGACGATGGTACCGGCTACGTGGCCGAGGACGGCCGCATCCACTACTTCATCGGCTCGTACAATGCGTGGGTTGTCGAGACCTACCAGCGCTGGTGCAACTGGCTGTCTTTCGCCTACACGATGACCGGCGAGGAGAAGTACGCGCAGACCTGCGGGGTGCTTCTTGACGCCATCGCTGAGATCTACCCCTACTGCGACAAGGGGTCGTGGGATTACCCGTCCAGCCCGCCCAGTGGCCGGCTGTGCCGTCCCTGGTATCAGACTGCGCGCGTGCTGGTCACACTCGTTGACTTCTATGACGCGATCTACAACAGCGCGACGCTGGATGAGGCGTCCTTCGTCGAGGGGATGACCCGGCGCGAGAATATCGAAACGAACATGATGAAGAACGGCGCGTGGTATTGCTACGAGCAATCGCTGAAGGGCGGCATGCACAACGGCGAGGCGGACTATGTCCGGGGGGCGTTAGCGGTCGGCTGCCTGCTGGGTATCGAGAGCTATGTGGACTGGGCGGTCAGCGGGCCGTACGGGATCTACTCGATGATCCACAACAACGCGGATCGCAACGGCCGCTACACCGAGACGGCTCTATGCTATGCGCTGCACGCCCGCAATCTGTATCTGACCTTCGCCGAGCCGCTGTGCAACTACCGGAGCAAGAAGTACCCGCAGGGGCTGAACCTGTACGATGACCCAGCCTTCCGCAGCTTCTATGTGTTGCCGAAGCTGGCGATGAACTGCACCGGGCACTGGCCGCGCTATGGCGACTGCGGACCTGATAGTACTCACGCGTATCCGCCGGACCGTGTCTTCGATGCAACCGACTACATGTACGCAGAGAGGATAGCGCTGCGGACGACGGACCCGGAGGTGGAGAAGGAATTCGGGGCACTGGTGGACTTCTTCGCAGGGGGTAATCTGGACAAGGTGCGTGCCGGGGCACGGGATAGAAAGTGGCTGCTGTTCCATGCCGACAAGGCGCCGGATTCCGATGAGCCAATTCCCCAGCGACTGCAACGAATGGTCTCCGAGACGACTCTGATGGGCCAAAAAGGCATCGCGATCTTGCGAACACCTCACAGTAAGATGGCCCAGGCATGCCTGCTGCGGTACGGGCCGGTGCTGAATCACGGTCACTACGATGACCTCAACATCAACTACTTCGGGCTCGGCTATGAGCTTACCTACGACCTGGGCTATGGCAACGGCTCGACCCACACGCAGGTCGGCTGGGGGAAGCAGACCGCCTCCCATCAGCTCGTGCTGGTGGATGAGGCCTGTCAGCTCATTGGCAAGGGCGATGACACGGGCGGGAGCCTGCACCTGCTGGCAGCGATGCCGGGGATGAAGGTGGCCGATGCCGATGCCAATCAATGCTACTTCTCGCGGGGCGTCCAACTCTATCGCCGCATGATTGCACTCGTGGGCGACGGGCCGCAGAGCTATCTGCTGGACATCTTCAACGTCGAGGGCGGGCACCAGCACGACTACATGGTACATTCGCTCTCAATGGACATCAGCTTTGAGGGCGTGGAGTTGGGGCAACCTGAGGAAGGTTCGGTGGCGGGCCCCGAGTACAACTGGGGCGAACGCCAGCTCAATGACGGCTACGTGAGCGGCGTCCCGCACAAGCCGTACTGGCGACCACCTCCGGCCAATGGGCTGGGCTTCATGATGCACCCGCGCAGAGGAACACCGGCGGGGACATGGGCGGCGACATGGAAGCTGCCCGAAGGCGAGAACTACATGCGGCTGACGATGCTCCCGCAGGAGGGCACCGAAGTTATCAACGCCTGGGCCCCGGGGATATATCCCCACAACCCCAAGGCACAACACGTCATGGCGCGGCGCAAGACCGATGGCGATTCCCTCAAGAGCACGTTCGTCACCATCCGCGAACCCTATGGGCCGGAGCCGATTGAAGTCGGTGGGATTGCGGCGGCCGACCTGATGTCGGTGGTCAGCACCGACGACGGGGTCATCAAGTACCTCGGCAGCTACGGCATCGTACTGTTTCAAGCCAACGAATTCGGCGGCGCAATCCACTTCGACCTGCAGGCACCCGCCGCCGGTGCGTACTATCTGCTCATCACGCCCTACATGTCACCGAACTACGGGGCGGTGCAGTTCTCCCTTGATGGCAAGGACATCGGGGAGTCGCTGCTGCTCAACAACGCCTCAGTCAAGCAAGGCTCGGTGCAGGTA
>JALGTY010000406.1 GCA_029821145.1 Candidatus Zipacnadia bacterium | reverse complement strand
GGCGCCTACCACCCATACGTGTATCGTGTCACTCGCAACGGTGCCGATGACGATTGCCCATCTGCCTTCTACATCCCGAGCGTTGATCCCAGCCGGTTGACCGTATTCTGGCGTCGCCGCTACCCGGTCAGTAGCCGGCCCCATTTCGGCCGCACCGGATTCATGCACAAAACCTACACGACTTCCGTTCGCGTTGCCAGGCCTTCGATCAGCGGCATCAACGCGCTCGAGTACTGGGACAGCGGTAGCAGCAGTTGGGTCAGCGTTCCGGGCGCCGACTATGCCGTCCTGACGGGGCCGGGCGTCATAAACATGCTGTCTGACAACTGGATAGGTTACACCTTGCGGGTTACCTACAACAGCGGCGATGGCAGCAGCGGTGTGGTGGAGTATCATGAAGTGCCCGGATGGTCGGTGGAGACGCCGGTGCCGATCCGTACCGGCGGGGCGGAGGGGCGTCTGGTAGTCAAGCCAGAGGCTTACACGGTGGCTGGTGCTAACACGGTCCGCTACTGGCTGTTCTGGACCAGCCTGGGCCGTGTCTATGACATGCGCCTGCTCGACTCCTCCAGCGCTCGTGTCGGCGGCGATCCGATAATACTACAATCGGCGGATGTCTATTCTGCCGTCGTATCACCGGACGCTGGGCCGGTCATTCGTGAGCGACACATGTCAAGCATATCGTTCGACCCGAACTAGAAGAAACCATTTGCATAACATTTTGTCACAGAAAGTACATATCGGCGACGGCAGCAGTTCCGTGGTATCCACGTTCTGGGTGCCTGCGGAACGGCTGTCTGTGTGCTTGACAAAGCCCTGGCAATACACTAAACTCAGGCCTAATAGCAAGCACACCATACAGTAGAGTTCCCTATCCGACCGACAGGGAGATAGCGTCATGGCTCGGGGCGCGACTCATGTGCTGGGCCTCGATATTGGCACGCAAACCATAAAGGCTGTTGAACTGCGCCTCAGTGGGCCTGACGTCGTGCTTGAGGGGCGGCCTGCAGTCATAGCGACGCCGCCCAATAGCGTCGTCGGCGGCCGTGTTGTGGACGAAGAGGCAGTCAGCCAGGCCATCAGTGAGGCTGCCTCCGAATATGGATTCAGCGTCAAGAAAGTCGTCGCGTCCGTTGGCGGCGAGACTGATGTGGCCGTAAGAATCGCCGAATTGCCTCGCATGGAACCCAAAGAACTGGACGAAGCTGTCCAGTGGGAGCTTGACCGTCAAACCCCGTTCGCGGTTGACCAGGTCATATATGATTTTGAGGCCGTAGAACACCCCGGTGTTGGCCCGGAAAGCGAGAATATGGAAGTCCTGCTGGCGGTAGCGCAGGAAGACATGGTCAATGCCCATGCCGAGACCATCTTAGGGGCAAAGATGACACCGGTGGCAATTGACGTTGAGCCCCTGGCATTGGGCCGCGCACTCGTAGAACTCGGCGACGAAGCGGCCATGCAGTCCACAGTTGTCATTGTCAACATCGGCCATACTGGGAGCCTTATCTCCATTTTCTGCCAGGGCGTACCTGTGTTCATCAGAACCATACCGAGTGCCGGCGAAGCCCTTACCGCAGCCATCAGGCAGAACGCCCAACTCGGAGAAGAAGACGCCGAACGCGCCAAGCGCCAGTTTGCTGACGTTACCGGCCTTTTCGCCTACGAAGAGGAAGAAGGCGAATTTGAAGAGGAAGAAGACGACTTCATTGAGGAGGCCACTGACTCGGTCTTCGAGCTCTCTGACTCCGAAGTCGCCGAAGAGGTGGATGAAGGCGCCGAGGATACGGATGCAATGGCCACACGCCTCGACGTGGATGCGCAGAGCTACGAATTGCCACCCGACCAGCCCGTAGAGGCCGAGCCGGCCGACGAACACGAGCCGGGCGGAGAGGCAGAAGCCCAAGCGCCTGAGGAGGTCGGTGAGCCCGCCGCCACTGAGGAAGCAGCCGAGGAAGCGGAGCCGATTGCTGAAGAAGAGCAGTGGGCACGCCAACAGATCTCAGAAGCTCTCGTTGGCCCATTGACCGAGCTGGCTACCGAGCTGCAGCGTTCTATCCAGCACTACCAGCGCCAGCATCGGCAGGAACAGATTAGCACGATTATCCTGTCCGGAGGCAGTGCGGGCGTGCCCGGCCTGGCCGAGTTTCTCGCAGCCGAGGTCGGCATCCCCGCAAAAGTTGCCGATCCGTTTGCCAACATCCAATTCGATCCCGATGAGGTCTCCAAGGCCTACCTGCGTGATGTCGGACCGACGGTCAGCATCGCTGTCGGCCTCGCCCTCCGCGATATGCTTGACTGAAAACAACCTGGTACGGATCACCCAGGCCATTGCCCGGGAGGAGCTTCAGTGTTACGCGTTGATCTGCTGCCAAAAGTCATAGTCCAGGGACGCCGCAATGTTACGGTGACGATGTTCTGCCTGATTGGCATTGTCGTCACCGCTATCGTGATGTTCTTGATGCTGCAGCAGGTTAAGAACAATATTGCCCAGACCGAGGAGAAGCTGGCTGACGCCAAGCAGCGTGCTGACGCGGTTCGTAAGATCAAGAATGAGGCGAAAGCCAAAGATGCGGAGCTCGCCCCCATCCAGGCCAAGATTGACTTTGTTGACGCTGCTGACGCAAGTGGCGAGCAGTTCTTCGACCGCTTCTGGAAGATTAACGAGTACATATATTCTCGTGCTCAGATGAGTAGTTTTGAAATCAGCCCGCCCGCCAGTGTCAAGTTCACTATTCAGATCGCCGATACCACTGAAGCTGGCCGCTTTCTGCTCAACCTGATCCGCTGCCCACATATCACCGGCATTCAGATTTCGGGCATGCCGGCAGGTGACACGGTAGAGCCAACTGGCTCGACGGTTATGCGTACTATTGGCTCGACGGTTATGCGTACTATGGAGGAAGTCATCACCTTTAACGTCAGTGCCACTCTGACCGAAGGCGTAGAGATTCCGGAGCCGCCTGGTGGCGAGGGCGCTGCTGGCGCACCCGGTGCCGGTGGACCGGAGGACATGATGATGGAAGGTATGCCGCCGCCGCCGGAACCGATGGGGGCGGAACCGCCGCCGCCGCCAGCTTAGGCTGCAGTGCGCAGACCTGCCGGCTAGGCCGGCGCGCCCGGGGCGACGAATAGGGAGCACGCACAAACATGCGCAAAACCTTCGGAAAAGTGCCAACATTTGCAATTTTTATCGGCGCCGCAGTGCTCGTCGTCGCTATTGTCGTGCTCATGCAATTCAAGTTTATCAAGCCGCAGAAAGAACAACTCGCTAAGCTGCAGGAGGAACTCGCCAGCGAAGAGGGCGTAGCCGCCGAACGCCCGCAGGCCGAGAAGCGGCTCGCCGAAGTTCAGACGCAGTGGGAAGAGGCCCAGGTGCGTCTCCAGCAACTGCGGGACACCAGAAGCTTCCCGATCTCAACATACCAGCCG
>JALGTY010000405.1 GCA_029821145.1 Candidatus Zipacnadia bacterium | reverse complement strand
TTTCGGGACACCGTAAACTCAATCGGGTAGAATCTGCACTGGACGCACGTCTATGGGGGAGAGAAACATGTCTAACCCCGCATGTAAGTTCGGTCTTTCTATTGCGCTCCTGGTTGTGTTGAGCTGTGGCATATGTTTGGCCGCCGGCAGCATCGTGGACCTCAACCCGATTTTCAACGGCAACTTCGAGCTGAGCGTACAATCGACCGCTCCCAGCGGCGGCACGATCTACGGTTCGTACTGGTGCAACGCGGAAGACAAGGTGGTGCAGATTCCGTCTGCCGGGGGAGATCCTGATAACCGTGCAGTGGTGCTCAGTCAGACGAACGAGCACGTGATACAGCGTTTTCCCGCGTACGAATACGTCGCTCAGGGGGAATCCAGACATGAGGGCGCGTCGGCAAGCATGGTGGTGAACGGGGAGATCTTTGTAACGGGTCTCTCGGTCGAGGCGAGAGTGGTGGTGGAAGAGACCCGTCTGGAGATGAACGGGGGGTTCTGGGGACTGTACCAGCAGTTCATTGGAGGGGGGGACATGTGGGAAGACTGGCTGTATTTCAGTCATGATTATGCGGGGACGGGGGCCTTCACTCCGATGGAGTGGTACGGGCCGGAGAACCCGTATACGGGATACTACAGGGGTGTGAACGATGCGAGCGCTACGATTCACTCCGTCTATCAGTATGCGGGGAGTGTCGAGGGGACGGTGAGGGCGTGGGAAGCGCCGCGGGACGGGCGAGTGCTGGTGCAGTGCCGAGCGGCGCACTATGCGCTGGTGACGGCGGACCCTGATGCTCGGGTGTACCTGCGGGTGAGCAAGTACGACAGCAAGGGTACGATGAATCTGCTGGCGGAGTACTGCGCGGAACTGGTTCCGGACAGCGATGGGATTACGTTCAGCCGGTTGATCGACGTCGAGACGGATAACGTGATCGCGTTCGAGACGCGAGAGGAAGGGACGCCGAGCGGGAGGTCGCCGCGGGTGCAGTTGGATCCGAAGGTGGGTTACAACGGACGGCAGGTGGTGTATAGGTTCGGGGATGGGCTGCCGTCGCTGCCGTCGGATGAGTGGGTGTGCTATCCGCCGCCTATTCAGATCGACGAGGCGAATGCGTGGCAGTCGTTCCGATTGAATGTGGGGGAGGACTACAGCAGTTGGTTTGGGAGATATGACGGGTTCGCGCATGGTCCGGTGCCGCAGCTTTCGGTGAGGCTGGAGCTTGAGACGGGGGGAGACCCGAACGTCGTGTATTTCGACAACGTGAACGCGGAGGTCGGTTTCCTGACGTACACGGAAGAGGGATTGACGGGGGAACTGCTGGCAGAGCTTGACAGGATAGTTGACAACCACATGGAGTACAGCGTGAAGGAGCCGGGAACGGGGGAGCCGAATCTTCACGCGAGGTACAGGATTTCGGTGGCGGACGGGTCGGAGGTGGGCACGTACTGGACGGGGGGGTACTCGTCGATCAGCCAGCTCATTCTGGGCCTTTCGGGGGAATTCTGGCATGACGAGGCGACGCCGTGGCTGCTCGATGAGGTGGATTCGATCGTTGCGAATCGGGATGGGGATTTCGGGGTTCCGAGGAAGTACAGCTTCAGCCAGGGGGATTACCTGGCTTTGCAGACGGGGGATAAGATTCACGCGGTGAACGACATCATATTCCTGGTGGGGATGTACGATCTGACGAGCGACATCACGTACCTGGACATGGCGTACGAGATAGGTGCTGACATTCTGACTTACGGTGGAGATGCGGCTCCGCTCTACACGGGGGAATTCACGTACGAGTGGAATAACGGGGCCCCATACCTGCAGGGGGACGAGAATTTCTGGATGGATAAGATCCAATGGAGCCGAGGGACGGAGGCTTTGGCGCTGGTGGCGAGCAGGACTGCGTCGTTTCCGCAGCGATATTCGAATCCGGGGCATGGCGAGTTCCTGTCCGCGGCGGTGGGGGCGGCGAACTGGGTGCGGAACGCGGTGGATTACCTGGGGGGGTGGGGAGCGTACTGGCTGCGGATAGATAATAAGCTGGATGACCACTTCGGGCACAACGCTACGCGGATAGCGAGTGCGTACGAGGCGACGGGGCATCAGGCGTTTCTGGATGTACTGAAGCAGGGGGCGGAGGAGTTCCAGCCGGAGTGGCTGCAGAGCTTTCGCCGGGGAACGCACATGGCGGGCGACCAAGAGAGGGCGTGGAAGGCGTGGCTGTATACGTTCCATGACAACCCGGATCCGGGCGCGCCGGAGAGCAAGTGGGAGTATGGTGTGGCGTACGTTGAGGCGGGGATGAATTACCTGAGGTCGTGCCAGTTGGGTAACGGCGTGTGGTGCGCGTGCAGTGGGACGCTGTTCTATGAACCGGGGCTGGGACTAGGGGGTGGTACGCCGCTTACGCCGGCCGACGGGCACAAGTTCAGGCCGGTGGGCACGGCGTATGGGGATGGGACGCTGTTCGCATACGGGATAACGAGCGGGAGCCGGGGCGATCTGCTGGCGTACTTCTCGAGCATGTTCAAGCTGAACGTGCTGCACTACGGGCACTACCTGGAATACCTGGGGGCGACGGGGAGCCAGGTGGGATACATGCCTGAGTCTGCGTGGCCGGAGCCGTTGCCGAGCCCGGTTCCGACGTATACGTCGGGGTATGAGTTCAGGGCGCTGTCGCAGCTTCCCGGAATGCTGAAGGAATTGGAGCCGTATCTTGTCAACGAGAGGCCGGTGTGCGAGATTTCTCCGGGGAACTTCGGGTACGCGACGCTCTCTTCGCTCAGCGACATGAAGTTTTGGGTTTACGATCCGAATGGTTTGGGGGACCTCGACCAGAACAAGATACGCATCAAGGTGACATTGTTCGCGAAGGGAGCAGACCCGATCTCGCTTGAGTTCGACCCGCTGACATCGCCGCTGTTCACCTACACGATTATGAGCCCGGAATGGGTGGAATTTACCTGGGCGGAGC
>JALGTY010000404.1 GCA_029821145.1 Candidatus Zipacnadia bacterium | reverse complement strand
GGCGACCACATCCTGTTCTACCGGCTGGTGCCTGAGGGGATGGAAAAGCCGGATTGCGTGCTATTGGCCTTACACGGCCATGGGCCCTTTGGCGCCGACCCGGTGGCCGGTGTTTATGAGGGCCGCCCAGGCGAGAAACAAAGCATCGAGCAACACAACTACAGCTATGGCGCACAGTTCGCGCGCCGGGGGTATCTGGTGTATGCGCCCTGCCAGCGGGGCTTCAACCAGCGCAATGACCAGGGCGATCCGGTCGAGACCGGCGTGGGCGCGTCGTGTGTGGACATCAACTCTCGGGCGATTCTGCTCGGCACCACCGATATCGGCCTGCGGGTGCAGGATGCCATGCACCTGATTGGCTGGATCAAGCGGCGGCCGGACGAGAAAAACATCCCGCTGGGCTGTATCGGGCTGTCGGGCGGCGGCCACACCACCGAGCTACTTAGCGCCGTTGATACGCGCATCAAGGTCGCCTGCATCCAGGGCTATTTCTGCTACTGGTCCGAGCAGATAATGGATGTGACGCACTGCAACTGCAACTACGTCCCCAGCTTGTTGCGCTACTTCGAGCAGGACGATGTCTGCGCGCTGATTTGTCCGAGGCCGCTACTGGTCACCACCGCCGACGAGGATGACGTGGCCCCGGTGAAAAGCTTCCGCAAGGCCTATCGGTCGCTTAAGCGGATCTATCGGGACCAGGGCGCGCAGAGGGTGCTGCAGCAGGAGATATTCGTCGGCGGCCACGCCTTCACCGGCATCAAGGCATTCCCCTTCTTCGACAAACACCTGAAGCACTGACCGAAATTGGGGACAGTCACCTATTTCCTATCATCTCCGGAGTCGCCATTCCCATTGCTGTATGGGGTAAACTGGCGGAAATAGGTGACTGTCCCCAATTTCAGAACTCCAGCACCGGCCGATACGAGCGCAGAAGGGCGCCCATGGACTTTTCGTTATCCAGCGCATGCTGCATCTTCTGAGCGGGCGTATCCTTGCCCCACGGCTGGACCAGGCTGCCCGGGAATTGCACAAGGCGCGGGTCTAGAGCCGCCTTAACCGCAGCTTGGGAAGCGCCGGCCAGCATATAGACCCGGGCGTCCTGAACCATATCGTGGCGTTCGAGGAGTTCGTAAAGGTTGGCTCCCGCGGCGTTGGGGTCCTTGATGTCAAGCAATATCTTTACCTCGTGCTCTTTGCAGTACGCCAGCACCTCCGATAGCAGCGGTATGCGGGCGTGGCTGAATTTCGGGTCCTTCCACGAGCCGGCGTCGAGGTCCTTGACCTGTTCCCAGGTGTGCTCAGACAGCTTGCCGGTGCCCGTCGTGGTGCGGTCGAGGGTTTCATCATGCAAGAGCACTATCTTGCCGTCTGCGGTGGCATGGAGGTCAATCTCGATATATTCGGCCCCGAGTTCTACAGAGTCTTTGATCGCCACCATCGTGTTTTCCGGCACGCCGTCTTCGCCGCCTCGGTGAATCACCCACATCGGCTTTGCCCAGGGCTCCTTTGCAGAGGCAGCAACGGAGCCTGCACCGGCCTGCTCTCCAAGTGCCGAATCTCGCTGCAATTCCTCCATAGGCGGTTCCTCCCCATTCAGCCGCAGCGTGCTTCCTTCAGCGGTAGCCGCGAATGCGACGCGGCCGTCCTGGACGGACATGACGGCGACTGCGGCATCAGTTTGCAGCTTGCCTGCCGGAGTGTCAATTTCGATTTCGGCCGGCTCAAGCTGGCTTATGACAAGGTCAGTGCCTGACTTCGTCTCGATCGCCAGCGCCACTACGTTGTCTCGCTGCTCTTCAGGGACGGCCAAACGGAATACCGATTTCACCACGCCGGCATCGGGCTTATGGCCTTCATAGACGGTGCAGAAGGCCGATGTGCCTTCGTCGGGCTTATGGCGGCGTACGATGTAGGGAATGGTGACGCCGAGGTCGCTGTTGCGATGATCGCGCTGGCCCCAGCCGTCGCCGATGCACGTAACCTCGCCCTTCTGTCCGCAATGATACGCCGAAAGCTGCATGTCGTCGGCTACCTTCCATGTGGAGCTCCACGTATCGGGGCTGTGTGCGGACCTGATATTCTCCAGATCCATCCTGCTCCTCTCGAACGAAAAGTCAGCCGTGTGCTGGACCCACTCGTCGGTTGCGGGAACGGAGGCCAAGCCGATATGCCGGCGGTCGGCGGGATTATTGGGGTCGCTGGGCCACATCACAAGTCCGACATTGCAGGTGGCCGCCTTGCCCCGTAGCCAGAAGCTGACCTTGCCCTTGCTGCCCGGCGGCATTTGGAGGGCATTGGCCCCGGTGTAGCCCTTGGTGTCGCCGTGCATCAGCGCCTGATTCACTCTCTTCTTTGGCTTCCCTGTCACCTTCAGGTACGCGCAGCGGTCATCGGTGCGCCCCGGTGATGAGGCACCCCATTCAGCACCGGCGTCACCGGAATAGTGGTTCCAGCCCACTGGCTTGTTGGTCTTCTCGTCCATCTCAGTGACTGATGGATTGACTGCCACTTCGGTACCGTCGGCGAGCATGATGCTGACATCATCAACGAATATCTCGTCAGTCTCGCCCTCTACCTGGAAGCGCAGGCCGAAGCGGATTCCTTTCTCCTCAGTGCCAATCTTGCCTTCCTGTAGCTCTATTCCTGATAGCTGGCAGTCGCTGTTGGGGCCGTGATAGACCAGGTCGCGAGAGCCATCGGCTCGGAGGCGAAAGATGTCCACGAGATATGAATTCTCCGGCGCATGGTCAATCTGCACAACGGTACGGCGATAGACATCGGCCTTGTCGTACGCCTGGGATGAGGCTTCCATGACCTTCACTCTGTCGCCGATGTGGAACAGGTGAAAATACCCGCCGCGGCCTTTGCTTTTCTGGCCGGCGAGGTCCACCATGCCCGTGTTATGGGCAAAGGTGCGGTTGGTCATCCGGCTCATCGGATGATCCCACAGATAGCCGAGGTCAGTCAGGAGTTCC
>JALGTY010000403.1 GCA_029821145.1 Candidatus Zipacnadia bacterium | reverse complement strand
ACCCGTAGGGGCGCTGCTTGCCGCGCCCATCCGTTTCCCATTCCCTATCCTCTCCGTGGCTGCTACTGAATCCCACATCATTGCAGTCGCGATGTTTTGTCGCGACTGCTCTCTGTCGTGGCCTGCCCGGCTGTTGTATGCCCCTGACTATTGAAGGTTTTTGCCGGAGGGGTGCGGGGAACCAGCTTTTTCCAAAAAGCGGGGTCCCCGCAAAAGCCGTTCCTTTCTCTCCTATTGCGTCTACGCCTGTGCGCGGTTGCTGTCACTCGCCGCTGCTCTCCTGCCTCCTCAGTTCTGCCCCCTCCCGCCCCCACCCACTACAGACCTATGAGAACGCGCAGCCGATCTTCCACCTCCGCCATGATCTCAGGCGAAACCCTTCCCCAACGGTGGCCCAGGCGTTGCTTGGAGACCGCGCGGATGTTGTCACACTTGACCACGGACCGCTGCTTCAGCCCGCCCTCTGGGGGGTCCACTGGAACGTGCAGCGATATGCCCCGGTCGCGCGTGGTAAGTGGGGCGACGATGACCAGGTCCGCGGGGCCCTGATTGAAGGTATCCACCGAGACCACCAGCGCGGGTCGTTGCCCGGCCTGCTCGTGGCCCCGGGTCGGAGAGGGGTTCACCGACCATATCTCGCCACGGCCCGGCTGCTCCTCGCTCATCGTTCTACTCCATCAGCGAGAGTTGCATCCCAGGCTTCGCGTTCTTCCTGTTCTTCCCGCCAGGCATCCTCCTCAGTGCGGGCTGTTGCGTACGCTGCATTGGCCTGCTTAAGCAAATCCTGCCGGCGCAGACTCTCCACGGCTTCCGCGATCAGCTCCCCCTGGGAGACTTGCCGCCGGATCGCTAAGCTACGTACTGCTTGACGTGTCTCCTTGCTGACACGGACTGTTGTATCGCTCATAGTTGCACCCCATTGCCTACAATATCCTATACGTTTCCATATACATTATAGTTGCTGTGGACTGGCCTGTCAATAACTACTGGCGGACAGGTATTTCTGCGGGCCTTGTAATGCTACATTTTCGCTTGAGTACAGATGGACTCTTTGACTTATGAGCTTCGCGCCTCAGATAGGGCTATTCGCTGCCCTCTTCCCCCCGGGCCATCCGCCGGTTGCTGTCAATCGCCCCGCCACTCCTGTAAGGGCGCGGCAAGCAGCGCCCCTACGGTTCTCGTCGATCGGCGCTGCAATTCCGCATCATTGCAGGCGCGATGCCGTCTCGCGCCTGCCCTCCGCCGTAGGCAGTTCCGCTGTTATGCACTTCCCGCGTCTCGCTTCCGCCGCTTGCTGTCAATCGCCCTGCCCGGACCCCTCGCAGGCCGTCCTATATCTCTCCCACTTAAGAAAGTTTTTGCCGGAGGGGTGTGGGGAACCGGCCTTTTTCAAAAAGCGGGTTCTCCGCAAAAGCCTTAGCCCCTGCCTATTCCGTTGTCGTTATGTCATAATGTCCGACAAATTAAGCAGGCCGTTGGTGCGTAGGGTATCGAGCACCTCCACGGTGGCCTGCAGCGCGGTCAGGGCGTCTTTGTCCTGTACCTCGACGAAGAAGGCGTGCTTAGTGGTCCACTGCGTCATAGAGTCAACCGCATCGCCGAGCGCCGGCGTGATGTAGAGGTTGGCACGTTCAACCTCTTCGGGGTCGCCCGAGCATTCCATAATGATGCGGACCTGGCCCGGCTCGCTGCTCGTAAAGCTAATCCGTCCGTCCATCAGTCTCACCTCCCCTCTGGCCGTTGATTAGCTATTCATCCGCCACAAGTTGAAGACTGTTACATCGGGCAAGTATAGACAGGCGAGACGCCTGTCCTACCGGAAGAGCAGGTGAAGTCGAGCGCATCAGGGCGCTGCTTACTATCCACTAACCACTATCCACTATCCGTTACAACATATACCTGCTCAAGTCGCGGTCTTCAACGACGTCGGCAAGCTGCTTGCGGACGTAGTCGGCATCAATGGGGATATGCTGGCCGGTGATTTCCGGCGCTGTGAAGGACAGTTCGTCAAGCAGCCGCTCCATCATTGTATAGAGCCGGCGCGCGCCGATATTCTCGGTACTCTCATTGACCTGCTGGGCCAGTCGCGCGATCTCGGCGACGGCGTCCTCGGTAAACTCCAGCTTGATGCCCTCGGTATCCAGCAAGGCGATATACTGCTTCACCAGCGAGTTGTCCGGCTCGACCAGGATGCGCTCAAAATCAGCCTGAGTGAGGCTGTGTAGCTCGACGCGCAGCGGGATACGGCCCTGCAGTTCGGGGATCAGATCTGAGGGCTTGGAGATATGGAAGGCCCCCGCGCAGATGAACAGAATATGGTCGGTATCCACCGGCCCGTACTTGGTGGTCACCGTGCACCCCTCAATGATGGGCAGGATATCGCGCTGGACGCCCTCGCGGGAGACATCCGGGCCGTAGCGGCCCTCGCCTTTGCCTCCGGTGACCTTGTCCAGCTCGTCAAGGAAGACAATGCCATCCTCCTCGGCCGCCTCCAGGGCGCGGCGGGCCACTTCCTGGTCATCAATCAGCTTGTCAGCTTCCTGGTAAGTGAGGACGCGGCGGGCCTCGGCGACGGTGGTGCGCTTGGAACTCTTCTTGGTGGGGAAGATATTGCCCAGCATATTCTGCATATCCATCCCCATCTCTTCCATACCGGCGGCGCTGAATATCTGCATGCTCTGCAGCGACGACTCCTCCACCTCAATCTCAATCTCCTCATCTTCCAGCTCGCCAGCCTTCAAGCGCTGGAGCGTAAACTGGCGCACGCGCTCTTCCTGGCGGGCCATCTGCTCGCGCCGCTGCCGTTCGGCCTCCATCTGCTCCGGGCTAGATGGGGGCTGATCTACGCCAAAGAGTTGAGATAGCTGAGGCGTAGCG
Source organism: Candidatus Zipacnadia bacterium (assembly GCA_029821145.1). Taxonomy (GTDB): domain Bacteria; phylum Armatimonadota; class Zipacnadia; order Zipacnadales; family UBA11051; genus UBA11051. The sequence goes on along the minus strand of JALGTY010000403.1, from coordinate 105 downwards.
GGGCGGCCGCCTTCAATACCGGCGAGAATGTCCACCAGTCGCTCGTTGGCTCGCCGCTCGGCCTCCTTCTCGACATCTTCAAAGGCGCGCTGTTGTTCCATGCGG
>JALGTY010000041.1 GCA_029821145.1 Candidatus Zipacnadia bacterium | reverse complement strand
CACGTACAGCCGCTCGTCGCCGGTCAACCTGCGCACAATCAGATACAGCACAAGGGTGCTCATCAAGATGGCGGTAACGTCGTTGGAGAACATGGCGCAGACCAGCAGAAAGTGGGGAAGCAATCCAACATAGATCATGCCGAATTGAGCCACACGGGGCTGGTGCGGAAATGCACGCCGCAGCATCGCATAGATCAGGCACAGGCTGATGGCGCCCAGTAACACCGACCATAGCCGCATAGCATGCCAGCCAGCATCTTTTCCCAGCCCCCGTGTGGCGAGATAGGCCGGTGCTGCGAGCAGGTAGTGCAGCGGGGGATGGTGACTTATGGCCTCCTGGCGTTCTGCCGGGCCAGGGAGGCGGTGCTCTTCAGCCACGATCTGCAGATACCTGAAGTGGCGGCCTTCGTCAATGCCCCCTCCGAGAGGTATGACGAAGGACCACGCAACGGCCAGTATCAGATAGACTGCCAGCCCCGCGAGCTTCAACTTATCTCGTATCAACCACTCCATCGCAATTATGACATTCTCCTGCCACTACATCAGTTCCTTCCTGTCTGCGGCGTCTATCAATGAAGCTGAGAGAATGGACTTGTGACATATTGCCATATTTCCCGACACGAGCCGCATGCAGGGGGGTGGTGTCGTGGGTGGTTTTGGTTGGTATCAGAGAGCGCGCGCTGCAAGAAGCATGGGTTGACGCAGGCAGCAATTTCTCACGGAGCCGGCGTCTCACCTGCCAGTCAGGCAAGTTTGCGCGAGGGCTGATGATGGTTGGTGACTTGAGGGTGGGCTACAGGAGTTGACTTTGCGGCCATAATTCTGTATAATATGGCGTGTTGTGGGGCGCGTCAAAGCCCCATCTGTCGGGCTCAAAACGGCGTTAGGTCCTATCTAACACGTGGGAGGACAGGTAGATGGCTGAGGATACCAACAAGGAAGAAGAGCAGGAAGAAGAAGTAGCCGAGACAGAAACCGATGACGACCTTGACATAGATCTGGGACCGGCCGAAGCAGCGCCGGAGCAGGCCGGCGGCTGCCGCGGAGTGACACTGATTCTTTTAGTCCTGCTAGCGTTCGCGGTGATATTCTCCATCTGGTACTCGGGACACGTGCAGCAGTTGCGTCAAGCTGCAATCGAGGCGAAGATGCAGCGCGAGATGGTGTACAAGACGCAATTTGGCCAGGTCGCCAATAATGTCCAAGAGGCGGTGGCAAAGGCGCGTGAAGGGCAGATGAAAGATGCCCTGGCGCTACTGGAAAGAGCCGGGGATCAACTGACAGTGATCGGAGCGAGCGCCAACGAGGCCGATGACCAGCAGTGGGCGGCGTATGCAATGTCGAAAAAGCAGGCTCTGATAGACGCCAAAAATGTCATCGCCGAGGAGTACGAAAAGTACCAGGAAGCAGTCGAGGCACAGTTCGACCGGCTGGCCAGCAAGTTTCGCAACGCAGATTTGAGCGGGCGCGGGGCGATAGAGGAGCCGGAACCACCGGCGGAGGAACTGGAAGCGCCGGCGGAGGAGCAGCCGACTGTGGAAGACGAGGGGGCGCCAACTGAGGTAGGCGGCGCAGAGGCCCCTGCGGAGGAAAACGTCCCACCCGCTCCGCCCGAGGAAGTCCCGGTGCCGGAAATTGACTAACTCCTGGGCGCAGTGAGACTTGGACGATAGAAGCCATTTCTTGTTGCCAGGACCACCTGGAGGGCACGATAGCAGATAGTACGATGATGCCAAATCAGAGGCTTCGTGTCGTGTACACATAGACGACAGGAGCCTCTGTTTCTTATCCGGACGGATTTAGTCAGTGGCCGGAGGTCGGGCTGGGTTGCATTATTCATGAGTGAAATGGAATAGCTAGCAGAATTGGACAGGGAGACCGTCTATGGGTACATAGAGCGGTCTTTGATAAGCGGCGGAAAACGACACACTGTAATCACCTCAACGACCTCGGGCTGGAAGCTGAGAATGCTGACGCATTCTCACCAGAGCTTTGCAGAAGACGCAAAGCTCTGGCCGAGCCACGGCTTCATGAATAATGCGAACTGGAGCGTAAGTGCGGGGTAGGGCCCACGGCACTGTTAGCCAGACACTGAAATAGATGGACATTGGCGGATCATTTGGCAGGAGGTTTGCGGCTTGTCAGCAGTCAAGAAGCGAGCAGTACAGCAGGTAACGAAGCTTCTGGCAAAGGGGATGCCTTCGCCAGAAGAACTATCAGAAACATTAGGAAACCTGGGCGATGACGCCGTACCGGCACTGCTGGCGGTTCTCAAGGACAATGACTACCGCATCCGCATGGCGGCGGCCATGTGCCTGGGCGAGCTCAGTGACGAGGTAGCGGTCGAGGCGCTGGTTGAGAGTCTGAGCGATTCGAGCAAGAACGTGCAGCGCTGCGCGGCGGATGCTTTGACTTGCATCGGCCAGGCAGCCGTGAAACCGCTTTTGGACGCGCTCATCGGCAAAGACCAATCAGCACGCAAATGGGCAGCCGAGGCGCTGGGCAACATCGGCGACCGGTCCGTGGCCCTGGAACTAGTCAAGCGGCTCAATGACTCTAATATTGAGGTGCAACGGGCGGCAGTGACCGCGCTGGGCGAGCTTAAGAACAATAAGGCCATCGAGCCGCTGGTTGAGGTGCTGGAAACCGATAACGTAGAGCTGGCCAAGGCGGCCGCTGAAGCGCTTGGCAAGATCAGAAGCGACATCGCTATCGAGCCGCTGATTAAGGCTCTGTCATCGCCAAGTGTTGATGTGCAGAGCGCCTCAGCCAATTCGCTGAAGCAAGTGGGGCGGGCCTGTGTGCCGTACCTGCTGGTGCAACTGGAGAGCCGTGACTATGTGGTTCGCCGCTGGGTCGCGGAAATACTGGGCGAGATCGGCGATGACACGGCCCGCGAGGCCCTAATAAGGGCTCTCGATGACGAGAACAACCGCGTGGTGTACTACGCGGCGATCTCGCTGGGTAGAATCGGCAGGCCTTCTGTCGTCCGCCACCTTGCAGAACTACTGGACCACCCGAAGAAGGATGTACGCTGCGCGGCTGTCGAAGGCCTGGCCCACATCGGCACCTATCATGCCGTGGAGCACCTGACCCGGATGCTTGATGACGATGATTGGGTGACTCGCCTAACTGCAGTCAGGGGTTTGGGCAACGTCGGCAGTCGCACCTGCCTGGAGCCACTGATCCGGGCCCTCAAGGACGAGGAATGGAGCGTACGCAAACATGCCGTCGAAGGGCTGGCAAGAGTCGGCATCCGCAAGGGCGCTCTGGAAGCGCTCGTTGCCGTGGCTGATGATCCCAAGCCGTCCGTGCGCAGATCAGCGGCCCACGCATTGAGAGAATTGGGCGGCGATGAATGTCGAGAAACGCTCAATAAGCTGGCAGCCGATGCAGACGACAAGGTCGAAGAAGCCGCCAGAGAGGCGCTTGCCAAGCTTGACGGAACGTACGTGCCCCAGACCAAGTAGATGATAGGCATGGCTGTAGCGAAAAACGATGCTCACGGCTGAGAAGGCCGTGGGCTTTTTTTGGCCCCACGCCGAGGCCAAGGCCTGAGCTATTGCACTGTTTCCCGTGATTCTCTGGGTTTGAGCACTTGCAGTCGGCTTCGTAAGGCTAAGCCAACGGCACCCTCACCCCGGGGTACCCACTGCGAAGCAGTGGGTCACCCCTCTCCCACAGGGAGAGGGGAAAACGGCTATGGCAACGGCGAGTCGGGCAGGATGCCCGACCCACGGGATGATACTTGGGATAGCTGACCGACCGGATAAATCCAGAGGGCATTGTCAGGCTGGGCTTCGACAAGCTCCCTTCGACAAGCTCAGGGCGCACACGGCAGCCCCTACGGGAAAGCCCCGCCTTCGCCAAGGCTACGGCGGGCAAGCTTGGGCCACGCGAGGTCATACGAGAAAAAAGGCAATTGGAGGCAAGTTGCAAACAACACTGGCTTGCCTTATAATGACGCTTGTCTGCTAGGTTTAGCTCCACTATGAATGTGTCTGTGAAAGGGGGCTCCCCCGTGAAGACATTGATACGCTATGCCGTCCTCCTTGTTTTCTCCGCTGCACTGCTTGGTGGCTGCACCCCGACGAAGGTATCCGAGGTTGGCGAGCGCCCGGATGAACCGGCGATCCCTGAGGCGCAGTCGAAACTGCTCAGGGAAATTCTGGAATACCAGAAGAAGAGCGGGCGGGACATGGCCCAGATGCTCAACGACTTGAAGGCCCAGAAGGCCGCGGAGGAGGCTGCCAAGGGCCCGCATCCACTGGTGCGCGACCTGGCGGTGGCCCGGCAGTTGGCAGCGGAGGCGCAAGAGACGGATGATGCCAAACACCTGGCCTCGCTGCTGCACCGAATACAGTTCACCTTGATGACGATGCTTGCTGAGGCGCCTGCCGGCACTATCGTCAAACGCTTGGAGCGAGCGCGGCTGGCACTTACACTGGAGCAACCCTCTGCCGACGATCTCTCCCGAGCGGCCAAGGAATTGATGGCGGCTTTGGACGGTAACCTGGGAGTAGAGCCCGCCGAGCTGGTGCCTGCGGTCCTGACCAAGCTGGATGCGGCCAAGCAGAAACTTGATGATGGGGATGCCAAGGGAGCGCGCCGCCGCATCATAGAGGCCCAGGAACAGGCCGCGTCGCACCAGTTGAACCTCGTGCTGCGCAAAGCGCTGGCGGCAGCTAAGGGCGCTGAGGAGGCTCTCAATCGCAGTGCCGACCTGGTGGTGAAGGCCGAGCTGGAGGAGCTGGCGGCAATGCTCGATAAGGTCGCGGCAGTGGCGGTCGTAAAGACTGCGGAGCCGGAGGCTGAGACAGAGGCCCTGGAGGAGCCGGCTGAGGAGGTCGAGGCGGCTGAGGAAGTGCCGGTGCCCGCACGCGAAGAACCAGAGCAGGAACCCGAGCCTGAGGCCGAAGAGGCCGTTGAGACACCACGACCTGCAACGCGCTAGGTCACAACCGCGTGTTCGTAAGTAAAATTCGCAGCAGAGCTGGTTGCGGAGCAGTTTATTGATGAGTCCCGGTAGTTTCTGCCAACTTCACAATCACACGGAATACAGCCTACTCGACGGCGCTGCGCGGATTCCCGATCTGGCGGATCGCGCTGTCGAATTGCAGATGCCGGCGCTGGCCATCACCGACCACGGCGCGATGTACGGGGTCATTGAATTCTACCAGAACTGCCTCGACCGCGGTATCAAACCGATTATCGGCTGCGAGCTCTATCTGGCGCCCGGCAGTCGCCATGAGCACACCGGCGGACAGCAGGAACTGGCGCATCTGGTGCTGCTGGCCAAGGATAGGACCGGCTACGGGAACTTGCTCAAGGTCGTAACCGACGCTCATCTCCACGGCTTCTACTACAAGCCACGAGCCGACTTCGAGCTCCTGGCAGAGCACTCCGCAGGATTGATCGCCACCACCGCCTGCCTGCAAGGAGGCATTTGCCGGCGGCTCCTCAATGAGGATGAGACCTCCGCACGTCAGTACCTCGGCCAGTTGCAGGAGATCTACGGCCCCGACAATGTGTATCTGGAGTTGCAGGACCACGGCATCCCCCAACAACAGGAGGTCAATGAGGCGATATTGCGGATCGCCCGCGACACTGATACGCCGCTCCTGGCCACCAATGACGTGCACTATGTCAACAAAGAGGACGCCCGGCTGCACGACGTGTTGCTGTGCATCCAGACGGATGCAACACTGCAGCAGGAAGAACGGATGCGCTTCCCGACTGAGGAATTCTACCTGAAATCCCAGGAGCAGATGGAGGCGCTTTTCGGCGATTGCCCGGGTGCACTGACCAACACCGTAGAGGTTGCGGAGCGCTGCAACCTGGAGCTTGAGTTGGGCAACCTGAGTATGCCGAAGCTGGATGTCCCCGACGGATATACTTCCGAGAGCCATCTGCGCAAGCTGTGTGAAGACAACCTCGAGAGCCGCTATGGCAGCCGGCGGCCCGATGTGGTGGAACGTCTGGACTACGAACTCGACGTTATTGAGCAGACCGGATACACGGGGTATTTCCTGATCGTTGGTGACTTTGTCTCCGAGGCCAGACGTCGCGATATTCTGGTCGGTCCGGGACGCGGGTCGGCCACCGGCAGCGTTGTGGCATACCTGCTGGGCATCACAGATGTTGACCCGATCAAGTACAACCTGATATTTGAGCGGATGCTCAACCCGGAGCGGGTCAGCCCGCCGGATATTGACCTCGACTTCCCCGATGACCGGCGTGAAGACATCATCAACTACGTCAAGACGAAGTACGGCGAGGATCAGGTGGCCCAGGTAATCACCTTCAGCCGGATGGGGCCGAAAGCTTCCATTCGCGATGTGGGACGGGCGCTGGAGGTGCCGCTGGACCAGATCAACGAACTATGCAAGCTGGTGCCCAGCGGGCCGAAAGCAACCATTCAAGATGCGCTGGACGACTCGGCGGAGCTGTCTCACCTGGTCAAAACGGACCCACAGGTCAAGGAGATCATCGAGTACGCTCAGGGCCTCGAGGGCCTGGTACGTCACGTGTCGGTTCACGCGGCGGCAGTAGTGATCGCCGACCGGCCGATTACTGATCTGACGCCACTGTGCGGCGGCAACAAGGGCGCAGTAACCACCCAGTATTCGATGGACGACGTAGAGGCGTGCGGGCTGGTGAAGATGGACTTCCTGGGTCTCAAGACCCTGACAGTTATCAACAATGCCCTGGACGCAGTGGCCGCCAACCATGGCAAGCGGCTCTCGGTCCATGACATTCCCCTGGACGACCCAAAGACCTACGAACTGCTTTGCAGGGCCAACACGGCGGCGGTGTTCCAACTTGAAAGCGAGGGTATGCAGAGCCTGATCAAGCAGTTGCAGCCAGACAGGTTCGAGCACGTCATCGCGCTGGTGGCGCTGTACCGGCCAGGGCCGATGCAACACGCCAACGAGTTCTGTGAGGGCCGCCACGGAGCCGAGATACACTACCTACACCCGCTACTCGAACCGATCTTGGAGGAAACCTACGGCGTAATTCTGTATCAGGAACAAGTCATGAAGATCGCCGTTGAGCTGGCGGGCCTGTCAATGCCGCAAGCGGAAATCATCATGCAGGCCATGTCCAAGAAGCAAGAGGACAAGATGGCCCAGATGCAGCCGCTGTTTATGTCGGGGTGTGTGGCCAACGGTGTGTCCGAGGACGTGGCGCAGGCGATCTACAACCGGATGGAAACTTTCTCCGGCTACGGATTCAACAAGTCGCACAGCGCCGCCTACGGACTGGTGGCGTACTGGACTGCATATCTGAAGGCCAACTACCCGGCGGAACTTCTGGCGGCGCATCTGAGCACCGTCATGGATAATACCGACGATATTTCCAAGTACGTGATGGAGTGCCGGCGGATGGGTATCGAGGTGCGGCCGCCGTCGGTCAATTTCTCGGAGCCTGAGTTTGCAGTCATGGAGGGGGCCGTGGTGTTCGGTCTGGCGGCGATAAAGAATTTCGGCAGGGCCTCCGCGCAGGCAATCGTGGACGAGCGCGCTGCCGGAGGGCCCTACGAGGGGCTATCAGATTTCTGTCGCCGGCTACCCGGTCACCAAGTGACCAAAGCCAACCTCAAGCTGCTAGTGCAGGCGGGCGCGCTCGATGAATTCGGCGACCGCAGTGCATTGCTGGCGGTCCACGAAGCCGCCTTCGCCGCCGGTCAGAAGTATCAGGAGGACCAGAGCGTCGGCCAGAACTCGCTGTTCGACGCACTCGAGGGCAGCGAGGCAGAGGCCGCAACTGAACAGTTGCCCTCGGTGTCGCCGATGAGCGATGACGATAAACTGGCCATGGAAAGGGAGTTCCTGGGCCTCTACATCTCTGACCATCCGCTGATTCGCGCCACGGAGAAGCTCGCCACCTGCTGCACCTGCTTCATTGAAGAGCTATCCAGCTTCCCCGACAACGAGGTCGTAGTAGTCGGCGGGATGGTGGGAGAGACCAAGAACCATACCGCCTCCAATGGGGCGGCAATGATGTTCATGACGCTGGAGGGATTAGAGCAATCCGTCGAAGTGACGCTGTTTCCCAATGTGTATGAGAAGCATAAGGACACGGCGGTCAAGGGCGACATAGTGATAGTAGAGGGGCAAGTGCAAAGGCGCAGCAGGATTGTCGGGGACGGTGATGAGGTCGTTGACATCAAGCTGCTGGCCAAGAAGCTGCGACCGCTGCGTGGCGCACGTGCTCTGTCTGAAGCGCGGCGCCAGCGGGCCGAAGCGGCCAAGCAGCGTCAGAAGGAACGCAGTACGGCCAGAGCCGAGGCCCGTCAAGACACCGAAGTTCATATCGAACTGGACTTGAGCCTTGCGACGCCCGCCGCCCTGCAAAGACTGCGTGACGTTATCCGCAACTACCCCGGCAGCCAGCCCGTAGTGCTGGAGTTCAAGCAAAACGGCCTTTCCCGTCGTGTCAATCTGGGCAAAGAGTACACCGTGACCCATAACCAGAAGCTGACCACCCAGACCCGACAGATTGAAGCTGTCACCGCGATCTGGGTGTAGCGTTCTCCCCCATTGCCAAGATCGCCGCCGTGCGGGCGGCCCTTGCCAAACAACTGTTTTCCCACCTATACTTATGTATGGTTTGTGGTGTCGGGCTGCCCTTCGGCAAGCTCAGGGCCTGCGGGAAGCCCGTTTGCGCTAAAGCTATGGCGGACAGGCCCGACCTGCGCGATGGAGTAGAGATAGTGTCGGGTTGAGATAGTAGTTATGCAGGTTCTTGGTTTGTGACCAGCGTACGGCTGATCGTAGGCGATGGCGGGGTGACAAGCCGTGGGCTGGATGGTCCGCGTTTTGCATCGCAAAACCCAGCCCATGCGGTCCCTCCGAACGACAACGGCTGTCGGGCTAGAAAGCCCGACCTACGCGCTCAAAGGTTTAGACGTTGCCTTTCGGAGGGGCCGCATACGAGGCGGAAGCCCAGCTTCCGCCGAGAATCCGGCCCAGCCGTTAGAAACATCTGCATAGCTACAGTGGAAGCCTGACCTATATGACCGTGGGAACAGGTGCGCGGGCTGTCTGTGAGCGCGGAAAGGTGACTGCGCCACAAGGCGGGAGAACATGTCTGAACGCATGCAGATAATTGATGCGGTGCGGGGCCCCAGCCCTCAGCTAGAGACGCTGTGCCGGCGCTCGCTTGCCGACCTGTCGCCAGAGATAGAGGAGCGTACCCGCGAGATCGTTAACCGGGTGCGGGAGTACGGCGATGAAGCACTGGTGGAGTACACCCGACGCTTCGACTGCCCGGATTTCACTGCCGAACAGATTGTGGTCAGCCCGGAGGAGATTCAAGGCGCCTATGACGAGGTGCCGGCCGACTGGATGGGCGCTTTTCGCCGGTCTCGGGAGAACGTACTGAGCTATCACGAGAAGCTGGTGGAGAAGTCCTGGCTGGAGGACTTCGACGGCGTGTTTTTGGGCCAGCGAATCCGGCCCTTGGCCTCGGCAGGCGCGTACATCCCCTCCGGAGCGGCACCTCTGCCCTCCACCGTGTGCATGACGGTAATGCCGGCGCGGGCGGCAGGTGTGCCAAGGATAGCCATCGCCACACCACCGCGCGAGGATGGGAGCGTTGAGCCGCTTATCGCCGTGGCGGCCGGCGAGTGCGGCGTTGATGAGCTATACCGCATGGGCGGAGCGCAAGCAGTGGCGGCGCTGGCATACGGCACTGAGACCGTCGAGCCAGTGGAAAAAATAGTTGGTCCCGGCAGCCCTTACGTCATCCTGGCCAAGAAGCAGGTGTTTGGTCGTGTCGGGATCGAGGCGCTGCCGGGCCCGAGTGAGGCTGTGATCATTACCGATGGGTCGGTGCCGGCCTCTGTGGCCGCCGCTGACCTGCTCTCACAGGCCGAGCACACCGGCGATAATACCGTCATACTGATAACCAATGACGAGGATCTCGCCTACGAGGTACGCGATGAGGCGTATCAGCAGGTGGAGGAGTTGCCCAGAGCCGAACTGACGGCTCAGTCGCTGGGCGACTACGGGGCGATAGTGCTCGTCTCGGACTTGACGGCAGCTGCCGAGCTGTCCAATGAGATCGCGCCCGAGCATCTGCAACTGCTGGTTGAAGAGCCGCTGGCGGTGCTGGAGCTAATCGAGAACGCCGGCTGCATCTGTCTGGGGGCGCTGACACCGGTGTCGCTGGGCGATTATGCGGCCGGGCCCAGCCACGTGCTGCCGACCAACGGCACCGCGCGCTTCTCCTCGGCGCTGAGCACGGACGATTTCGTGAAAAGGTCGTCACTCATATATGCCACGCGGCGCGGCCTCCAGCGGCTGGGCCCTGATGTGTGTAAACTTGCTGAGGCCGAGGGGCTCGACGCTCACGCTCGCTGTGTAGAAATGCGGCTGCAGATGGATGAAGAAAGCGGGGAGTGACCATGTCAAACCGCAGCGCTTGTATCTCACGCGAAACCAAAGAGACACAGATAAACCTGGAACTGAATATGGACGGCACCGGCGATTATGAAATTGCCACCGGTGTCGGCTTCTTCGATCACATGCTGACCCACATCGCCAAGCACGGGATGCTCGACTTACAGGTGCAGGCGACCGGGGACACAGAGGTTGACGCCCACCATATTGTCGAGGACGTAGGCATAGTCCTCGGCCAGGCGATCGCACAGGCCCTGGGTGACAAGCGCGGCATCGTGCGCTACGGCTTCGCGCTGTGTCCGATGGATGAGGCGCTGGTTGGGGTAGCGCTGGACCTATCCGGCCGCAGCTACCTGAACTTCGACCTGCAGCTTCCGGCTGCGCAGGTGGGCGAATTCGACACCGAATTGGCGCTGGAGTTCTTTCGCGCGCTCGCCGCCAACGCCGAAATGACCTTGCACATCTGGCAGCAGTACGGCGGCAACACGCACCACATCCTGGAGGCGGCATTCAAGGCGTTCGGCCGTGCCCTGGATGAGGCCACGCGGATTGACCCCCGCAGAGCGGATGACCTGCCCTCGACCAAGGGCACGCTGTAGCCTCCGGCCTACCGTCCGCGCGGTGACGACCCCGGCAAAGGATAAGCGGCATTGTCAGGCTGGAATTGTAGTTAAGCAGATTTGTGGTCTGTGGTTGAGGGGCCTTGGGCCGGATAGGGAACCCGAATTTCGCTGCGCGAAATCTGCCCTATTCGGCCCCTCCGAAAGACAACAGCAACGGCACCCTCACCCCTTTAATTCCCCTCTCCCGGAGGGAGAGGGGAAAACGGCAACGGCAATGAAGTCGGGCAGGATGCCCGACTTGCCCGATGCTAATGGGAGACCTGCCATGGACGTAATCCCTGCAATTGACCTGTCTGAAGGCAAATGCGTGCGCCTGAAGCGCGGGGATATGGCGCAAAAAACGATATACTCCGACAACCCCGTGGAGTTCGCGCTCCGCTGGCAGGAGGAGGGGGCGCCGATTCTGCATGTGGTGGACCTGGATGGCGCGATGAAGGGCGTGTCGCAAAACCTGGCGGGAATCGAGGCTATCACGGCGGCAGTTGAGATACCTGTGGAGCTCGGCGGCGGGCTGCGCACGGTCGAGGACGTCAAGCGCGTTCTGGACCTGGGTGTGCAGTGGGCGATCATGGGCACTTCGGCGCTGAAGAACCGGGCTGTTGTGGAGCAAGCGGTGACGCGATTTCCAGGGCAGATTATTGCCGGCATTGATGCCAAAGACGGCTGTGTAGCACTCGAGGGTTGGGTCGAGAAAAGCCGTGTCAGTGCCATTGATCTGGCCCTGGAGATAGAAGATCTCGGTGTGGCAAAGATCATATTCACCGACGTTGCCACTGACGGGATGCTAGAGGGGCCGAATGTCGCCGGCATCAGGAAGCTGACCGAGGCCGTGACGACGCCCGTGATCGCCTCGGGCGGAGTGACCAGTCTCGGCGACGTGAAAGCGATACGCGAACTGGCCGACGCGGGCGTGAGTGGCATGATTATCGGCCGGGCGCTGTACGAGGGCACCATCGCTTTGCCGGAGGCTATCGCGGTTGCGGAAGGACAATCGAATCATGGACCTGAGCGAATTGAGATTTGACGAAAAAGGGCTCATCCCGGCGATCGTCTTTGATATTGAGACCAACAAGGTCCTGATGGTTGGCTACATGAACGCCGAGGCCGTGGAGCGGACCCTCGAGACCGGCATGGTGACCTACTGGAGCCGGTCGCGGCAGAAGTTCTGGGTGAAGGGCGAAAGCTCCGGCCACACACAGGAGCTGCAGTGGATCCGCCTCGACTGCGATGGTGACGCACTGCTCCTTGGAGTGAAGCAGAACGTCGCCGCCTGTCACATGGGCTATTTCTCGTGCTTTTTCCGCGAGTACCGCGACGGGGAATGGGTCGTGGTGGATGAGCGGGTATTTGACCCCGATGAGACCTACGGCGGGTGATGCGCTCGTGGCTGAACGGACGGCCGTCGGCTTGCTGCCAGCGGTGCTGATCGCGGTTGCGCTGCTGCTGGCAAGCATCGCAGCCGGCGCAAGCCTCAATCAGGCCGAGAAGCTCATCGCAGCCGGCAAATGGGCCGAGGCGGAGCAGGCCCTGGCGCAAATTACCGCCGGCGATGCCGATAACTTCAAGGCGCATCTGCTGCTGGGGCAAGCGCGTTACAAGCAGGGGAAGCTGTCCCTTGCGGCCGACAATCTGACGATAGCTCGCAACCTCCGCCCGGACAGCGTGGAAACAGTTCAGCTTCTGGGCTACGTGCGCTTCGCACAGGACAACTACTCCGACGCCATCGCTCTACTCAAGTCCGCGATTGACCGTGGCGGCGATAATGCACTGACCCGCTACCGCCTCGGCCTGGCTTACCAACACTCAGGCCAGCACGCCAAGGCGCGAGCCTCGCTCCGTGCAGCAACGCTGAAGTATCCCAAGGACGTGCCGATCCTGGCCGCGCTGGCGCGGCTGGAAAGCCGGCTGAGCCACAGCTCTGAGGCCGCCTATTGGTACCGGAAGGCCGTCGCCCTGCGCCCCAATGATGTGGACCTCTTTTACGAGATGATAGGGGCGCTGATGGCCGCTGAGAACTACCTGCGCGCCCAAATCGCCCTGAAGTCCTACCTCGCGGAGCATCCGAACGACGCCGAAGGATGGCACAAACTGGCAGATGTCTATCAGAAGCTGGGGCTTTCGGTTGAGGCGCAAGCCGTGTATTTGAAGCTGGATGAGATGGGAGCACTGCGGCCACAAGAGCGGCGGACGCTGCTGGAAGCCTACCTGCGACGGGGTCAGTGGGCCGAGGCGGCGAGGCAGTACGAGAAGTTGAGCAAGCAGGCGAACGCCGACTTGCACATCGCGGGCGGGCAGGCGTATGCGAACCTGGGCATGTGGGACCAGGCCATCGGTGCACTGCAGAAGGCGGTCGCGCTTGCGCCGACGACCAAGCGATGCCGATTGCTCGCTGACGCGTATCGCGCTGCAGGGCGGCATCAAGAGGCCTATGAGGCCTACAGAGAGTTGCTCAAGACCGGGGCGGATGCGAAGCTTCTGGCTGCGGCGGCAGATGTAGCGTTCAAATCGGGGCAGGCAGAAGCGGGCCTGAAGCTGCTCAAGCGGCTGGCGGCGACCGCTCCCGATGACTACGCACTACGGACCTTGGTCGCAGAGGCCGCCGAGCGTGGCCGCGACCTGCGCGAGGCACTTGCACAGTGGCATGTGGCCAGTGAGCTACCTGAGGCCGATGCCAGTGAGAGTCGGCTGGCCCTGGCACGGCTGGGGGCAACAGCCGGGTACCGGACATGGGCGCTGGCACAGTTGCACGCGCTCGAGTGGGAAGACATGTCGGCCCAGCAACTCGTCCACGCCGCACGGCTCGCGAACGCCCTGGGCGATAGGCAAACTGCGCAACAGGCAGCAAAGAGCGCGCTGGCAAAGCAGGATGCGGAGCCACAGTGGCATGCAACAGCCGCCGACCTGCTGATGAGAACTGGCACGCCCGAGGACCTCCGAGGCCTGGAGAGTGCGTGGAAGAAACACTCGGAACACGCGGAACTGGCAGATGTATATGCCCGGTATCTGCTGCAACTGCGAGAGTATGCCAAGGCCATCGAGGCGTGCCGGCAGGGCATTGTCGCCAACCCGGAGCAGCCTGACCTGTATGTGACACTGATGGAATGTTGCGAGCGATACGGGCATCCGGAGATAGCGACAGACCTGATAACCACAGTGTTGACCTGCGAGGGGCTCAACCCGGTGGCGGCGGACTTCCTGCGAGTAGGCTACGAACGGAGCCATGGTGCTGAGCGGGCGGCAGCGGAGATGCTGGGGCTGCTGCGGCTGCACCCGGAATCGCCGGCGCTCCTGGCCGCTGCGGCACACGCCCTGGAGAAGCTGGAAAAATGGCAGGAAGCCGGCGAGCTATATGAAAAGCTGATACCAGAGCTTGGCTCATCGGCCGCACGTGACGCAGCCGCATGCTATATCAAGGCCGGATTGCTGCTAAGAGCGAAAGAGGCGGTGGCCGCGAACCTGCCGGCAATGGCCGGGGGCCAGCCGCTCGCTGATCTGGGAGTAAACCTGCCGCTGGATGCGGCCATGAGGCTGCTAGGCGCGGAAACCGACAGTGTCGAATTCTACCTGACGGCAGCTAATATCTATGCGGCGTGCGACGAGGCGGATGCGGGCCTGGGGCTTTTCGATCAGCTCGTGGCCCGGGACTATGCACCACGGGCCAGAGCAGGCAAGGCCTGTCTGCTGTATCGGTCCGGAGACTATCTGGCCGCAGTGGCAGAGCTTCAACAACTGCCTGGAAGCGATCTGGCCGACCCACAAGCCGCTCTGCTGCTGGCCGAGTGCTACCTGGGCGCAGGCAACTTCGTCGCCGCGATGCACACAGCGGAGAGTGTGGTGGCTGATGAGCCGGAGCTTAACCGGCGAGCGGCCGAGCTAGCAGCCGAGGCGGCCGAAAGATCGGATGATGCCCAGGGAGCCCTGGCCGGCTTTGCGCGGTTACTGTTGATAGCACCTACCAGCGCCGTCGCAGCCGAGGGCATAGAGAAACTATGCAGCGAGAAAGCAGTGCCGCTTGCCACGGTGCGTCACGCGCTAAGCAAGGTTTACCGATACGCAGAAAACCCGGCACCGGTGCTGGCATTGGGTGCAAAGATCGCAGCGCTTCCCGACTACGAGGACCTGCAGGACTGGGTGCAAGCGCGTCGCGGCTCGGCCGGAGAAGGGCAATAGACTA
>JALGTY010000402.1 GCA_029821145.1 Candidatus Zipacnadia bacterium | reverse complement strand
GCAATCAATCTGGCTGGCAGCTTCATAACTGCGGCTACGGCCAGCTTACTGTTCTTGCTGCTGATGAGCTTGGGGCTGCCCCTCTCCTATTCAGCGGTTACGGTTCTGCTGTATGGGGTGGCGACCTACGGCCTGGCCCTACGCCAATATCGGCTTGTACGAGCCCTTTATCACGTTTATTCTGGTAGCTGCGCTGTTGCTGGTGGTGCGGTTTGACCGGCGCAAGCAGAGCCTGTGGTATGTTTTGGCGCTGTCTTTCCTACTGGCCTGGGGTACGGCGACCCGACCCACAATGGTTCTGGCCTGGCTGCCGATACTTATGTATCTATACTTTGCCTTGCGCCGTCGTATCGGGCCTCTCACTCGGCAGTGGCGGCAATACCTGCTGACTGCCGGAGCAGTTGTTCTGGGCATGGCGCCGTGGCTGATCCTCAGCCTCTGGTACAATGACTTGCGCAGCGGTTCCCTGTTGAATCCGGGTTATTCGCCTGATAACTACAACCCGAACGCCAGTCCGCTGCACCTCGCCCAGGCCCTGTGCGGGTTTACTCTCAGCACCGGCCGGGGATTCTTTTTCTACTCACCAATTGCTCTACTGATGTTCTGGGGCATCAAGCCGCTGTGGCAGCGATGGCGCGCTGAGAGTCTTTTGATCTGGGCACTGGTGATACTACTTGGGGGATTCTTCTGCTTCCGGCCAGGCTGGCATGACACCTGGCCGTGGGGGCCACGCTATCTGCTTGCACTGACGCCTCTGCTGATGGTAGCGGCAGGATTTGCTCTGCAGCGCTTGTGGTCGCAGAGCACCGCACGCAAGCTCATAATTGCGCTCATCGCCCTGAGCATTCTGGTTCAGATGCTCGCCATCGCCGTGCCCTACGGCACGTACCTGCACTATGTCGAGGATGTCACCGGCACCTGGCAAACAGCCATCTGGTATCCCCGGTATTTTCCCATACTTGGGCAGATTCACACACTGCGCCGGGTGCGCTTTGACTATATCGCGGCTCAGGCATTGCCGGGAGATATCGTCACCGAAGAGGTCAAGCATAACCTGCGCCACAGCCTGGATTTCTGGTTCATCTATGCCTATCGGCTGGGGGTACCGGCCAGGCTGTGGGCACCGTTGTTGCTCATTCTAATAACGGTAACGGGCATTGCCGCGTGGCGGCTGGGGCGGGTAATTCGACTCGGACGACAGGCTTAACTGTCTGAGGCTCACGCCGGTAGAGCGCGCTGAATCACATACATACAGCAAGCCACCGACGAGCACAATTACTACCCCGGCTGGTTGTTTGTGCTGGCCTACAACCTGGGTAACTTCCTGCGGCGCTTAGCTCTGCCCGCCAGCAACTGCATCTTCGTCCATCTACGCGTGGGCACACATACCGACGGCAGGAAACCAAAGCATCACGGGTGCTGAGCGCCTAACGCAACCGTCGCGGCAACCGGTCAATGGCCTTCAGAGGTTCCCAAACGGCCCTGCGGGCTACCGTGACCTCGTGGATCGGTAAATCAGCCAGCAGGTTGATCACTTTGTATTGCGTCGGGTTCTGCTCGAAACTCGACCGCTCAAAATGGATGGTGCCCTGCCCCTCCCAAGCTGCCGTGCAGGTCCCAGACGTAGGATAGACCGTCGCGTAGGAGACATCAGCGCCGTCATTTTCCAGGCGGGGAATGTACTTGTAGTTCATCCAGTTACTTTCACGCCTCGCCCGTTCCAGCTCGGTCCGGCCCTCGGCGGTTAGCGACTTCAGATCCGACACGGCCATTTCCATAATCAGATGGCCAAAGTGCGACAGGCTGCAGCGCCAAGTGCCTTCCTCCTCGGTCGGGTTCGGGATATCGCCGAAGACTTTGGGCACCCCGCTGTGGTCACGGCCGCCGATGATCGCCTCAGTCAGATCCTCCCACATCACCACGCAGAAGCTGCCGCGGACATCACGGTCTACCTCGCCGTCGAATATCGCCGCGACATCCACACCTACGAGGTTGTAGGCGCGTCCGGCGAGCCAGGCTACGTCTTCGTTGACCGACAGCGACACGCTGACCACAGGCTCATCCGCCGGACGAAAGGGCTCGGGTAGTAATCGGCCTGCCGCATCCCAGTCGGTGACAAATGAGACGCTCAGCGCGCTCACCTTGCCATAGTGCATGCCGCCCTGTTCCCATGGACGTTGCTCACGAAACCAACTGGCCGTTGGCATCGTGTAGGAAAAGTCGGGGTCAAGAGTGTACATCTGATTTCCTCCGTTCGTTGTGATGTGGCCACGCTCATACCAAGTCAAGCGAATCGTTCGATAACAGTCAGGCCAATCCGTGCGATCTTTCCTGTTAGCACCGCAGTCTGCACATTCAGGATTTCCCTATTATTCCCGCACAATGTGATCTCAGGAAACTCGCCTACGGCTTGCAGCAATTTCCCTGAGAAGATGGGTATATCCTGCCAGGAACATATTCCTGAAGAGTTGGAGTGGTCCAAAGTTTGCAAACTCCTCCGGTGGGAGGCCCCCTTCATAATATGCTTTGCGGAAATCTGGGAATTTCTCGCTCAGTTCGTCCACGACAGCCTGAGGTGTTTCTGCATCAATGCGCGAGACTACCGGACCGTCGGCTTCGATCAGCTCCAGGGCAGTACTCCAATTGATCGTTACATGTATATCGCCGCCGACCATCTCCGTAAAGTGTTGAAGACTGCGTGCACCACCGCCAAGCATAGTGGTCTCGTAACCTCTCTCCTTGAGCAGCCGGTATTCCTTACGCGCAATAGGAACGGCCCGGTCCGCCTTCGCAAGCACCTCGGGTGCTACATTAACACTTCTGCCATCTTTACTGATGAAGTATTCGCTTGTCGTGCCGGCTTGGCATGCATGCTCCCACTCTGCTTCAGTCGGCATCCTGTAACCCTCGGCCATTGCTGCCAGATATTGGTCGAAGATGCCGGTAATATGTGTGACGAAGAAGGGCGGATGGTTCCCACTCTTCT
>JALGTY010000401.1 GCA_029821145.1 Candidatus Zipacnadia bacterium | reverse complement strand
TCTATCTCATAGCCGTGTGTGTAGCCGTTGCCGTGGGTCACGATCATCCATACGCCGCGCAGCACCTCGCCCACCGGCAGGTCGTCATCGGTCACGAAGGCATCGTACTCGTCGCCGTCGGCCTGCCGCAAGCCGCCCGAAATCTCGCCACGGTACGCTCCGATCTCGGTACTCATACTCCACTGCTGGCATGACAGTTGCTCGCCCTCGAAAAGCCATGCGCCAGTGGTCTGGTTGCCGACTTGGCGTACTATCCCCAGCCGGCCCCGGATGCTGACACCATCAGCGGTTATACGCTCGGGATATGGCGGCTCGTCGAGTGTGCTGATGATGGTGTCAACAGTGTCGCCGTGGGTTACACGCAGTGCCACTACACCCTCGGCGGCGGGTTCTACTGCCAGCGGCTCCACGGCGTCAATGAACGTTTTCTCGCTGAAGGGCTCCTCGATTGCCACGAAGGTAGTGGCCAAGGGCCCATCCGCCGTTCGCCGTACTACAAGCTGCGGCATCCAGTAGTCGAAGGCCTTGCGGGTGTCGTTTCCGGCCTTGCGGGGCGTCGGGCTCTTGCCGAGATAGATCTGCGCCTGTCCGCCCGGAATCACGTGTGTGCGCACACCTTTGTGCGGCTCATCTACATAGCTGAAGGTGGTCTGCACCAGGCCGTCGGCGCTGCCCTCCTGCACGTCGCGGATGCAGCCCCACACGTTGTACTTGGACTGCTCATCACGCGGCTCGACCCACTCCTCGCCTTCTTCCAGCATGTTCTCCCGGGTTCCCGTGAACTTCACATTGCACTCTGCGGTCATGTCGTGGTTGCCGCTGCCGTGAACCAGCCAGTCATGAATGCTGCCGCCTTTGACGCGGAACACGTCCACCACGTAGGCGTCCTCATCCGAAACCGGCACCATCGCCAGCATGCGGCGGTACATATCCACGCCCTCGATCTTGCGGTAGCCGCGTTTGCCGTCGGCCTCCGCCATTGAGACGCCGTTGGAATCGGGGAAGAAGGCCAGGAGATCGCAGTCGCCGCCGGCCTGGTTCTGGCGATCAACGACCACGAGGTTGTGACTGATGGTAGAGGAACACCACCGCCGCGCCTGTGTGTGGTTGTAGCCTATATCGCACAGCATTTCGCGGTCTTTGGCGAACAACGTCAGATTGAGGTTGTCGAGGTGAGAGTGGCCATAAGCGCCGGAGAAGTGAAGCTGCGCCTGCATCTGGTGTGGGCCTTCGCCGCGGCCCAGCGAGGCGTGCCCATAGCCAGGAGTGATGGTGGAGACAGTCTTGATGCGCGGGGAGGAGCGCTGCTCATTGGCCCAGGTATCGTGAATCGGCGAGGAGCGACCATTGGGGAAATCCAGCGCCGAGGGCGCGCGCAATGCCCTGGCGATGAAGGGGTTATCCTTCTTCGGCTCCAGATTGTCAAACCGCTCGCCGTACTCCTCATCAAGGTACCCGGGCGGGTCCGAATACCCCGCCAACTCCCTGAAATCCGCCTCAATCCGGCTGATGGTCTGGTAGTGATAGGACGGGGCCTCGCGCCACATGCCGTCATAAAAGCAACCGCCGTAGAGTATCCTAAGCATCCAGTGGTAGGCCCAGTGGACGTAGTGCGGCTCATTGATGACCTGACCGATTCTGGCCGTGTTCATCAGGTAGCTGGGCGCGATATTGTCAGTGAAATCGTCCCAGGTGTTGATGTACTCCCACGTGCCCTTGAGGAAGTCATTTTCGAACTTCTCGCGCACGTCATAGCCGCGTATCTCGGAGAGCTTGTCGAATTCCTCGCTGTCATATACGAGGTCGTAAGATTCGGCCATGCCGGATGGGATCTCGCTCTCCATCCACCGCCCCCACTTGCCACCTGCTCGCGGCCAGGGCGGCTCCTGCTTGGCCGGGAAGTGAAAGGCCGTGATCCACTGATACATGGCCGGGTAATGCGGATAAAGCTGTGCGATCCGGTCCATAATCAGAATCGCCTTGCGCGCATATTGCTCCTTGCCGGTGGCCTGGTAAGCGATCCCCAGCGCCCGACACTGCTGCAGTACCCAGCCGCGCTTGAACATCATGATATGAGCCCGGAAGAACATGTTTACATTCTTCTTCGGCTCGTGGTAGTAGCGGTAACTGAACGGTTCGCCCAGAGAATTGACGCCCTCGATTACCTCATCATCGGGGTATTTGTCATTGGGGAAGACCATGTCGCAGTATTTGCACTTGAGCTCATCAGGCCGATCTATACTCCATGAGAACACGCTGCTGTAGGCCCCGCCGTAGCAGTTGGGGCACTGGAGGAATACGCGCATCGGCCGATTCGGGACGTAAGAAAGCATCTCCTCCTCGTCCATCGCCATGACGCGCTCTACGGCCTTCTCGTAGCCCGCGGCATTGTTATTGTCAATCTTGTGGTCGAGCACGGGATGCTTGATCCCGACGGCCTGCCCTGCGCCCAGTGCGGGTAGAGCAACCGCTCCGAGCATCGCACAGACTCCCAGCAGGTGAACAATATTACACCCGTCGCAACTCAACATATTCATCACTCCTCTAGCACTAATTCCCGTGGGTCGGGCATCCCGCAGGCCCTGAGCAACGTCGAAGGGCTGCCCGACTCGGTGCGCATCTCCCTGACGTTCCTGGAGGACAGGCGTCTCGCCTGTCCACATTCCCGACCACCTAATCATGCGCTTCGGTGTCCCGTCGCCTCACACGCCCATCATGATTCCGCCTTGATCATGGTCACCGCCAGCGGAATGTAGAAGCTGTTGATGCCTTCGATCTCGCCGCGCGGGTAGAAGACCTCGCGAGTCACGCCGTCTTCGATTCTCAACCCGTGATCGTCGGTCAGCACTATCACCGATTTGCCGTCCTGGTCTTGTACCCGGTCTATCTCGTAGCCGTGCTTGTAGCCGTTGCCGTGAGTAACGATCATCCACACCCCGTGCAGAGCATTACCTGCTGGCAACCTGGCGGCGGTGACGAAGCTATCGGTTTCCGCGCCATCTGCTTTGCGC